>CAMRAP010000109.1 GCA_947039985.1 uncultured Odoribacter sp. | reverse complement strand
CACAAATGGAAAAAGAATACTGAATAGAACATCGTTATGCATTGTGAAATTTTATCATTGAAATGCAGGACGTAGTTCTTTGGACGGTTACTGTCGTGTTACATAAGTTTGCACGGAATACGTTTATAAAAACAAGGCTATCAAATTTGGGAACGTAAATAAAGAGGTGTTAGTCCTCTTTTATGTCGGTTGGTATTACTGTTTTACAAAGTCCCTTAACTTACTCCACTTTATTACCATAACACTATCCTTGATGGTTCCTGTCAGAGTAGTTCCCTCATCAAGTTCAATAGTAATGAGAGGTGCCGTGTATGTATATGTTCCGTTTGCTAGCCTTGACTCTACTGTTTCACTATCATAATACATAAAACTTTGAGACGTCAAGGTTGTTTTTTGAAATTTAAATATGTGTTCTGCATACACTCCGTCTTCCGTATCGACACCCATCCATGTTGTTCCATCAAGTGAATAACTTTCATCAGCATCTTTCGAACACCCAGCAAGCACCATCACCATTAGCGCAAATACAAACAATGTTTTTTTCATGTTTTAAATTTTTAATTAAAGTTGCATAAAGATAATAAATGCATGTAGATTACCAATTAGATGTTTATTTTCTTTTATCCCACCCGTGGACAGAGTTGACTAACATTCTTTTTGTCAGTATGTTGTAAAATACATATATATATATTGCTTTACACTGATATTTTTATGCAGAAAATAATTTAACAAGCAAAATCAAAATAATTTTTACCGCATTCTATCAACTCAGAGTCATTTTTGTACAAACACCTGCATTTATCAGAATATTCCAGACATTTTACCGTCAAAAATGACAATGAACAACTTCACTCTTTTAGTAGGTGGTCTATTACCTTTCTGTTTGCTTGTGGAAAAAAAATGGAAAAGATCGTTTAGCCACCAATAAAAACAGGGACTATAATTAAATAGTCCCTGTTTTAGTCCCTGTTCTGCTTAAAATCTTGATTTTCAAGCGTCACGGTGAACTCGGCGGGAGTCGAACCCACAACCTCTTGGGCCGTAACCAAGTGCTCTATCCATTAAGCCACGAGTCCGTTTCTCTTTTAAAGCGATGCAAAGATAGGGTAAAAAAATATATAATGCAAGCATTATGTTGTTTTTTTTCAATTAAGTTGTTTTTTGTAGAAGATATAACAAAGCAGTAGGTTTCATTTTATTATTATTATTTTTGTCGTACGATATAATGGATACTATGAAAAAAATAATCAATAATATACTTTTTAAGTTTAAAGAAGATTCGTTGGTGAAGAAAAGAAGGCCAGAGAGTAGGGCGGTTGTTTATAAAACTTTAGAAGAGATAAAAACTTGCCTCGTGTTTTGGTCTGCTGATTTTGATCCTCAATTGTGCTTGAAAAAGTTATCGAAAAAGATAGAAGGAGGAGTCTTTGATACGCTATGTATTGTGTCTGAGGGGGAAGATACTCCTTCTTGTATGGGTACTGTAATTTTGAAAAATGAAGAATTAGGATTTAGAGGAAAAATTCAAAATGATCACTTATACGCAATGATGGCAAAAAAATATGATTTATTGATCGATTTGACTGCAAATTCTAGCGCAATGGTTCAATATGTATTGACTAATTCAAATGCTTGTTGTATTTCAAGTATGAAGAAAGCAGATAGTGTTGCTGACATTATTATTGGTGATGCAAAAGATGCGGAAGAATTTATGGATAAATTGATAGAATTACTAGCTAGAATAAACAAATTATAATCATGGACAGATTTGTAGGAACAGGAGTGGCTTTAATTACTCCTTTTGATGAAAACTTAAATATTGACAAAGAATCATTAGGCCGTTTAGTCACTCATGTTATTGAAGGCGGTGTCGATTTTTTAGTTGCTTTAGGTACAACTGCGGAGACAGCTACCTTGAATGCAGTAGAGCGGACAGAAGTTGTAAATATAATTGCTGATGTGAATAATGGTCGTCTGCCTTTGATGGTAGGTATTGGTGGGAATGATACGAATGAAGTGATTCGTGAGATACAGGAGGCCGAATACTTAAAACGATGTCAAGGGATATTAAGTGTTACCCCTTACTATAACAAGCCAAGTCAAGAGGGAATGTATCAACATTTTAAAGCAATTGCTGAATTGTCTCCTTTGCCTATTTGTTTATACAATGTACCCAGTAGAACAGGAGTGAGTATAAGTGCCGAAACTGTTGTGCGTTTGGAGCAGGAATTTTTAAATATAATAGCTTTGAAAGAAGCTTCTGGTAACTTTGAGCAGGCGACAGATATTTTAAAGTTGAAAGATTCGAACTTTATTGCTTTATCAGGTGATGATGTCATTACCTTACCATTGATGGCAATGGGATTTGATGGTGTAATTTCCGTTGCAGCCAACGTATTACCTCAAAAATGTTCTAACTTAGTTAATAGTATCGCTAAAGGAGATTTTTCTACGGCACAAAAGTTACATATAGATTTGTCAGATTTATGTAAATTGCTTTTTGAAGAAGGTAACCCAGCTGGAATAAAAGCGGCTCTGCATGCTGCTGGAGTTATTAAGCACAATACTTTGCGTTTGCCTTTAGTTCCTGTTGGAGAAGATTTATATAGACGACTAGAAGTAGCTATAAGCTAAGAACTATAAAAATATAAACGATAAAAAAAGTTGAGGTGGAAGCCTCAACTTTTTTTGTTATTTCTTTTTGTCTTTTATTCTCTGTTGTTGCATTCTCTGCATGTCTTCAATCCGTTGTTGAAACTTTGATTTTTTGCTTGGTTTTGTTTTTGACAGTTCCATTTTTCTTAGCAACTTTTTATCATCAACAAATTTGCGAATGATCCAAGTTTGCAAAATAGTGATTAAAGTTGCAATAAAGTAATAGTAGCTTAATCCTGAAGAATAGCTATTGAAGATAAATAAGAACATAACTGGCATGATATACATCATGGTTTGCATTCCTTTCATTTGATCGTTTTGCGGCTGATTTTTACTATTCATTACCATATAGATAATATTGGTAGCAGTCATCAATAAACAGAAAAGACTGACATGGTTACCATAATATGGAATTGTAAATGGTAAAGTAGCAATAGAGTCGTATGATGCCAAGTCTGTTGCCCAAAGGAAGCCTTGTTGGCGTAATTCAATCGCTCCTGGGAAGAAATAAAACAGTGCTATCAAGATAGGCATCTGTATTAACATGGGTAAGCATCCACCCATTGGATTAACTCCTGCTTGTTTGTATAGTTTCATGGTTGCTTGTTGGCGTTCCATGGCTTTATCAGCAGGAAATTTCTTAGTTAGCTCGTCAATTTGTGGCTTTAATACCCTCATTTTTGCTTGTGACATATAAGATTTATAGGTCAATGGGAAAAGAGCCAGTTTTATAATTAAAGTCAATAACAAGATGATAATACCATAATTGAAAGTTGTATTCTCTTGCAGGAAGTTAAAAATAGGAATTACCAAGTATTTATTAAACCAAGCAATCCATTTCCATCCCATATCAATCACTCCTGGTAGATTAATATCAGCTCCGTAAGTTTTCAATACATTGTATGAGTTAGGACCGAAGAAAAACTTCATCTTATATTGTTCATCCATTTTACCATTATATGGTAGAGGAATTTCGGCATATACATCTTTTAGGTATCCAGTTTTCTCACTGCTTTTAGTTGAAAGTGAAATATCACTAAATGGAGTTTCTGGGATTAAAATAGAAGAGAAAAACTGTTGTTTGAAATCAATCCATTGTATTTTTGTTGGGAATGTTTCCTTTTCTTCATCTGAAGTTAATGATAGATAGTCTACATTATCTTCAAAAAATTTGTAATATACACCTGTGTATCTACTTTCAAATTCTTTGCTTTTCTCTAATTGTGGCATATTCACCCCCCAATATAGAGTCAAAAAAGATGAACTAGAAGCAATAACATCTCCCATGTTATGAGTGATGATATTAAAATCCATCATATAGCTATCTGGAGCTAGAGAATATTGATATTCAATATATTTTGTCTTTGTACTATCAGCATACAAACGCATAGAAATGGTTTGCGTATTGTCCTTTGCATATAGTGTTGTTTCTGTTGTGCTAGGAGAGAAGAGAAATTTTTCGGTGTTAATTTCTTGATTACGAGCATAGAAATTCATTCCCATTGCTGATTCTCCATTTTTCCAGAGGATCAGTGGTAAAGAATCGTGAGTTCTGTACTCTTTTAAATCAACAAAAGTGATGCGTCCTCCACGAGTAGTAAGGTGCAATTTTATTTTATCGTTCTCTAATACGATTGTTCTGTTTGCAAGACTATCTTGTAGAAAGCCAGCAGTGGTGCTGATAGCATTAGTAGCTGTTTGGGCTACTGCTATATTTTGTTGTTGCTGTAGTGCAGCCAGTTCCATTTTCGTTTGCTCAACACGTATGATTGAGTCTTGCCGTTGAATTTCCCGAACCTCTTCTGTGCTTGGGCGAGTAAAAAAATGAAAGCCTATTAGTATAAGGAATATAATGACTATACCAGTGATTGAATTTTTATCCATATTTTAAAATATAAGTAATAAGGTTAATGATGTTATGATAAACATGCTTTTATAAAAGCAATAAATAAAGGATGTGGTTTAATAACTAAACTCTTATATTCAGGATGAAATTGTACACCAACAAACCATTTATGAGAAGGGATTTCGACAATCTCAGTCAGTTGTGAATCAGGATTGATACCTGTTGTAATCATTCCAGCTTTTTCAAATGCATCACGGTATTTACTGTTAAATTCGTAACGGTGGCGATGTCTCTCTTGTATCTCTTTTTGACCATAAGCTTCATAAGCTTTTGATCCTTCCAATAATTCACAAGCATAGGCACCTAAACGCATTGTTCCACCTTTTTCAGTGACATCCTGTTGTGAATCCATCAGGTCTATAACAGGATATTGTGTTTTTGCTGACATTTCAGTTGAATCAGCTCCTTCCATTTTTAAAACATTGCGAGCAAATTCAATTACAGCCATTTGCATACCTAAACAAATTCCGAAAAAAGGAACATTGTTAGTTCTTGCATACTCAATTGCTATTAATTTACCAGCAATACCACGGTGTCCAAATCCAGGAGCAACTAGAATGCCATCTAAATGTTTAAATGTAGATTCAGCATTGTTCTCATTAACCTCTTCACTGTGGATCCAATTGATATTTACTTTACAGTCATTTACAGCTCCTGCGTGGATAAAACTTTCAACAATGGATTTATAGGCATCATGTAGTTCTACATATTTACCAACTAATCCAATGTTAACCTCCTTGCTGTAATTGTTTAATTTATAAAGGAATTTACTCCAAGCCTCTAATTCAGGATCACTATTGAGAGGAAGTCCTAGTTGTTCTAATACAATTTCATCTAGTTTCTCTTCTCGCATCTTGATTGGAACTTCATAGATGGTAGGAACATCGATAGATTGGATTACTGCCTTTGGTTTAACATTACAGAATAATGCAACCTTTCGACGTAGATCAGTATTTAGTTCATGCTCGGTTCGTAGAACCAGTACATCAGGTTGTACCCCAATTTCAAGTAGTGCTTTAACCGAATGTTGAGTAGGTTTTGTTTTTAATTCGCCAGAAGCTGAAAGAAAAGGAACAAGAGTTAGGTGAATCAGTGCAGACTTTTCTCCTAATTCCCATCTCAACTGACGGACAGCTTCAATAAAAGGAAGAGATTCTATATCTCCAACAGTTCCTCCTATTTCGGTAATAACGACATCGTATTCGTTTTTAGTTCCTAGTAATTTGATATTACGTTTGATTTCGTCCGTAATATGTGGTACAATTTGAACTGTTTTACCTAAATAATCTCCCCGTCTTTCTTTATTGATAACGTTTTGATAAATACGTCCTGTGGTAATGTTATTGGCTTGTGAAGTTGGACAGCCTGTAAATCTCTCGTAATGACCAAGATCTAAATCGGTTTCTGCACCATCATCGGTAACATAACACTCACCATGTTCATATGGATTTAAAGT
>CAMRAP010000108.1 GCA_947039985.1 uncultured Odoribacter sp. | reverse complement strand
CGCCGATTAGGAGCAAAATATAACTCCCGTACTTTTGCACAACTACTGGGCACACATTACGGTTCACGTAGCATCCAAGTATTTATAGCTGCGGTTATCTTTATTGGGATGCCACTTTATGCGGCTGTGGTTATGAAGGGAGGTGCAGTATTCATCGAACGTATGTTTGAAATAGATCTCGATATTGCACTACTTCTATTTACTTTAATTGTAGCAGCGTATGTCATTACTGGTGGCATAAAGGGAGTGATGTATACAGATGCGATGCAGGCTGTCATTATGTTTGTTTGTATGCTATTCATGCTATTCTGGTTCTATCAAGTGATGGGCATTGGCTTTACAGAAGCGAATGAAAATTTAAGTTCTATTGCTTCACTTGTACCCGAACGTTTCCGCGAATTGGGACATCAAGGTTGGACCGTAATGCCAATAACTGGCTCACCACAATGGTACACATTAGTAACATCCCTGATTCTAGGTGTTGGTATCGGCTGCTTGGCACAACCACAACTAGTCGTACGTTTTATGATGGTAGAAAGCACCAAACAACTCAATCGCGGTGTGCTGATCGGTTGTCTTTTTCTATTGGTAACAGTGGGGGCAATCTATCATGTAGGAGCTCTTTCCAATCTATTCTTCTTACAAGAACATGGAGTTGTTGCTTCCGAAGCGGTGAAGGACATGGACAAAATAATACCTCTATTTATAAGTGAAGCTATGCCAGATTGGTTTGGCGCAGTATTTATGCTTTGTATCCTATCGGCTAGTATGTCTACTCTAAGCGCCCAATTTCACACCATGGGTGCTGCCATTGGTGCAGATGTTATTCCAACACTAAGGAAACGAGAATCCAACTCCACATTGCCTGTTCGTATGGGGGTCTTATGTGCGATTTTACTGAGCTATGTGATTTGCTATATACTAAGTGATAGTATTATTGCACGGGGTACAGCCCTATTTATGGGTGTTTGTGCTGCGACATTTTTACCCACTTATTTCTGTGCACTCTATTGGCGCAAGGCAAGTCGTCAAGGAGCATTAGCCAGTCTATCTGTAGGCATATTTGCCAGTCTGTTTGCAATGACCTTTCTACATAAAGCTGAATCTGCACCGATAGGTCTTTGCCGTATGCTATTTGGACGAGATGTGCTAATAGATATTTACCCATGGTATGCCATTGACCCCATTCTGTTTGCCCTACCCCTATCAATAGTGACCATTATCACCGTGAGCTTACTAACAAAAAACACCTCAAAAGTAATTCGTTAAACTTTTGAGGTGTATATTTTATAAGAAACTCACTAATACGAATTTAGTCGAGTATTTGATCGAAAAACTTTGAATAGGTATCAACATAATCCTCTGGAGTTGTATATGAAGTACTTGGCTTTCCACTCTGAACAACATATTCTTTTAATTCCGAAGATGCTTCAGCATGATTAAAAATAACACCGTCCGAATAATCTACGGCTAATTTACTAAGGTTTAAGTAAGTAGGATCCTTTACAATAGACACATCTTTCTCCGTAATATTCTCATTAAGCATCTTTTTTGCAAAATTTTCATCTAACTTACCATCAAACTGATCGTTACAAGCAGAAAAAACAACTTTTGAATTTTCAAAAATAGGATCATCATAGTACTCTTTCTTTAGGAACAAAGGAACTAATGCTGTAAACCAACCTTGACAATAAATCAAGTCTGGTGACCATCTTAATTTTTTGACCGTTTCAAAAACACCACGAGTAAAGAATATGGCACGCTCATCATTATCTGGGAAAAAGTTCCCATCTTTATCAGTAATCGTTTCTTTACGTTGAAAATAATCCTCATTATCAATAAAATACACCTGCATTCGCGCAGCTTGTATAGAAGCAACTTTGATGATCAACGGATGATCTGTATCACTTATAATTAAGTTCATTCCTGATAAACGTATCACTTCGTGAAGTTGATTTCGTCTTTCATTGATACAGCCAAAACGTGGCATAAATGTTCTGATTTCTCTACCCTTTTCCTGAATACCCTGAGGCAAATAACGACCAATATGTGCTATTTCTGATTCTGGTAGGTAAGGCATGATCTCTTGCGAGATAAATAAGATTTTCTTTGTCGACATAACTACATTTCCTAAAACACTACAAAGATAGCTAAAATTGTTCGGAAAGCAAAAGGCTTTAGTGATTTTCAACAATGTACCTATTTGTAAATGAAACATTCATGAAGATTACCCTCCCCCCCTTGAATGCGATAATACCTATTGTTAAAAATAAAAAATAGAAGGTGAGTAAATTTAAACTTAATGAATTATCTTTGCAATTATACCTTTTCTATTGTTTACGAGGCAAGAATAAATGGAAATACAAAATCTGATGGCACACCACAACGAATTGGGAAAAATAGGGGAAGATAGAGCAGCTGATTATTTACAACAGCATGGGTATGTTATATTGGATCGAAACTGGAGAGTTAGCCGCTTAGAGCTAGATATCGTTTGTATGAAGAGTGGATTATTAGTGATTGTAGAGGTAAAAACACGAAACACAAATGACATGCGACCAGAAGAACTGGTAAATTATAAAAAACGATGCCATTTACGCCGAGCAGCAAATGCTTACGTTAAGGCAAAAAACAGTCAGGCAGAAGTACGCTTTGATCTCATTTTGATCTGTGGAGAGAAACAAGAAATTGAGCATATAAAAGAAGCAATCCAAGTCTTTGAATAATAATTTTATGGTATTTGTAACAGGAGCAACAGGTTTACTAGGTTCTCATTTGCTGTATCAGCTATTGAGTTCAGGGCATATCGTCAGGGCATTAAAGCGAAAAGGGAGTGATCTTGATGCAGTCCAGTCTGTATTTAAGCAATATTCAGATGGTTTACAATTATGGAATAAACTCATTTGGGTAGAAGGAGATGTGCTAGAATCGGAAAATTTAAGTGATTTTATCCAGAAATCCAGCACTGTATATCATTGCGCTGCAATGGTTTCATTTCATGCAAACGATCAAGATTTATTACTACAAACAAATCTAAAAGGGACAGATCATATGGCTTCTCTATGCCTTGAGCATGGAGTCCGATTGTGTTATGTTAGCTCTATTGCAGCTTTAGGCGACGTCCAATGTGCAGAAGAGATCATCGATGAAAATACTTTAGAGATTGGAAATAGAGAACGTTCCATCTATTCAAAAAGCAAGGGAGAGTCAGAAAAAATAGTTTGGAAATATATAAAAAAAGGCTTGAATGCTGTTATTGTTTGCCCTTCCATCATATTAGGAGCGGGAATGTGGAATAAAAGCAGTGCACGTCTATATAGCACTGCTGCTAAGGGAATCCCTGTTTATACTAAAGGAATGACTGGCTATGTCGATGTACGTGACCTTGTGAAAGTCATGATACGTCTAGCAGAAGATACCGCTGTAAAAAATGAGCGTTTTATACTGAACGGTGGGAACTACACCTTTCAAGAGTTATTCACAACTATCGCTCGTGCCAATAAAAAAAGAGTGCCATTTCTGTATTTACATCCTTGGATCAGTGGTTTGCTTTGGCGTGCTTTGGCTATCCTTGGAAAAATCAGTGGAAAGAAGCCAGCTTTCACCAGAGAGACTGCCCGCTCCTCTCATCGCCGTTCGCAATATTCCAGTGCAAAGATTTTGACTCTTTACCCAGATTTTCAATTTTATACCCTCGAAGAAACGGTGGAACATATCCGTTTAATGGCACTCTTAGAAGCATGAAACCATTTGAACGATCAGTCAATCCCCTGAGATATCAGTAGTGTACTTCATTCAAAAAAATAGCCAATAGAAATGAATCCATTGGCTATTTGTTCTACACATTTTACTGTTTTATACTCCTGTAAAATTAGAAATTATATCCAACACTCACTGAGAAGTTACGATTTTTTAATGAATAATCATCACCCCACTCATCTTTATCAGCTATGTTTGCTAAACCTAAATCATAACTTAATCCTACGTATAATTTGTTAAAAGAAACACCTGTTCCAAAACTTAACCCAGCGTCAAATCTTTTCAAACCACCTTTTTCTTCATAATTCTCCTCATTATAATCACCTTCTGTTGTTCCAAATACATCATAATCACCACTTTCCGTTTCACCATCAGAACTATCTTCCCACTTAACTTTACCTCCTATACCATAAGCCAAATATGGACCAGCATTAATTTGCCACTGCATATTGTCACTTATGTCTATGCGATAAGAAGCTAAAACAGGTATTTGCAGGTAATTTAAATTGTACTTTTCCTCATAGGTTTCACCTTCATAATTCTCTTCCAATTTCCCACCACGAGTAGTAAAATAAAGTCCTGGTTGAATGTAAAAGTTTTCACTTAATCCCCAGTCATAAATAACTCCAAGACTAAATCCTACACGACTTTTAAAATCTTCTTCTTCATCAGAAGCACTCTCTCCATCACTTACTTCTCCATCATACTTGTCACCTACATTTGAGAAATTCAAGCTTCCTCTTACTCCAAAACCTGACTCTTGCGCCTGAACGCCCGATGCCATTCCGGCAACAATAACTGCTAACATTAAAATTTTCTTCATAATCAAAATTATTTAATACCTCAAATCCCCAAAAAGATCAGTTTATTAAAATAAAAAAGCGTGGGGATTTTAGCTTATTCAACAATAAAATATTACCCATAACCTACACAAGAAACAAACAGTTAGCACACTTAATCATATATGCTTTGCATGCAAAAAATGTAACTATTTAAAAAAAAGACCTCTCTAAATCCTCTAAAACTGGCAATTTTCTTATTGATGACAAACCAAACACTTCTAAAAACCAACATAGCTATCAATTAGTTAACACCTCATAACGATGCAAATATAAACAACTTCCCGTATAATAAAAACTAAAAACATCATTTTTTTGCCATAAAATAATAATTTTACATAAATTATCCATACACCTTTCTATCTGTCATAGATAATAGCTAAAGATTGCCAATAATTAGGCAGACTCAAAAATTTAAAGAGTTTGTTTGGAATTATTTTGTGCGACTTTTAAATGTGCGCATTATTGACTACTTTTGTCCTACATTATAATACCGCAGTAGATGGACCATTCATTATTAGAAAAATTAGAAGCCTTTTATATTCGTTTTAAGGAAATTGGAGAGTTGATAACCGACCCTAATGTTATTCAGGACATGAAACGTTATGTGCGTTTAACAAAAGAATATAAAGATTTAGAGGGAATTACTGCTGCTGGTAATGAGTACAAAGCGGCGATACAAGCAGTAGCTGAGTCTAGAGAAATTCTGGCAACAGAAAGTGATAAGGAGTTGTGCGAAATGGCAGAGATGGAGATTGCAGAGTGGAATCCTAAGATACCTCAAATGGAACAGGATATCAAAATGTTATTGATTCCTGCCGATCCGGAGGATGGTAAAAATGCGATTATAGAGATTCGAGGCGGTACGGGTGGAGACGAAGCTTCTTTATTTGCAGGTGATCTATTTCGTATGTACACGAAATTTTGTGAAAAACACAATTGGCAATTGGAGATTTCTAATTTTAATGAAGGAACATCTGGAGGATATAAAGAGGTGGTTGCCAGTGTATCGGGAAATGGAGTGTATGGTATTTTAAAATATGAGTCGGGTGTACATCGTGTGCAACGAGTTCCAAATACAGAGACACAAGGACGTGTGCATACTTCGGCTGCCACTGTAGCTGTGTTGCCAGAGGCTGAGGAGGTGGATGTACATGTCAATGAGGGAGAGATTAAATGGGACACTTTCCGTTGTAGTGGTGCTGGTGGACAGAATGTAAATAAGGTGGAATCGGGTGTACGTTTACGTTATATGTGGAAGAATCCAAATACGGGTCTCATTGAGGAGGTTCTGATTGAGTGTACAGAAACTCGTGACCAACCCAAAAACAAGGCTCGTGCTTTGGCTCGTTTACGTACTTTTATCTACGATAAGGAACATCAAAAATATATGGATGATATTGCATCTAAGCGTCGAACAATGGTTAGTACG
>CAMRAP010000107.1 GCA_947039985.1 uncultured Odoribacter sp. | reverse complement strand
GCACAATGTTAATCAAACAGTTAAGATGATCTTTTTGTTGAAGTAATAAATGTTTCTGATGTATTTTACGTTAAAACTCATCTGACATTTTCAAGCACAATAAATTCCAACTTATTTTATTGTGCTTACTTTGCAACAAAAAAACCTATCTAAAAAAGAATTTGTTTCAAAAAAGTTAAACGAATTCACAAAACGAATATTTCGAATAATCAAAGAGATAAATATTTCAATTATAGTCAAAAAAAATCTTATTCAATAGTATATACTTGTGGCTTTACCGACTTGTAATCATTGTGTACATATCCAATGCTTGCTCCTACAAAAGTAGGATCACATATCAAATAACGTTTTCCTCCAATAACAAGAGCATCACCTTCTATTTCTTCATCAAAAAGAACAGCCGTACATAAGTGATTTGGGTAATGAAGTAAAACAACGTCCAAGCCAACCAATTCTCTAACCAAATATGAAAACAAAACAGCCCTATCTTCACAATCAGATGCAGGATAATAGAATATTTCGTCAATAAAAAATGGCTTCTCATATCCAAACTGCTCATTATCTGTTGAATATTTAAATGTCTTTTGCACAAAATCAATCAAAATATTAGCAGACTCTCTCTTTGTTTTATTCTGAATCAGTTTAAAAAGTGAAGGTAAAACTCTCTTTTTCAAACTTGTGCTCATCGGGCAGCGAGCGTAAACATTCCATTCACACTGAGGATAATCGTTATAGAATTCAATCAAATTTGAATTTACCACAGTTTGTATAATGGGCTCTTTTTGCGCTTCAATAAAGTAATTAACAGGTTCACTTTCTTTAAATGGTAAAAATTCCATTTCATTATTTAAAACCATCGAAAGAGCCTGAGATTCTTCTGAGAAACTCTCTCTAAAAGTATAGAATGATACTCCTTTTCCTGTATAACTGATAAGGTAATAGTTTCTATTATTAATCGGAATATAAGAAATTCCAAACACAGGATTATCTATAGCAGCGCCTAAAATCAACTGATCACCCTCTGATATAAATCGAACATCATATCCCGACTGCGTAAGCAAATATCCTTGTAGAAAAACAGCTTCATTCCTGTTTTTTCCTCCATAATATGTCGCTGTTAATTTATTTATAAACTGAACATAAGCCCAATCAGAGAGGTTAAGTTGTTTCTTATTTCTAACACAATCATCTAAAAGCTCTTGATTTTCAAAAGACGAAAACTTACTCCAATACGCCTGTACTGACTTCTCATCAACATGCTTCATTTGAAATGTATAGACTTCGTTTATGCGAACAGATACTTGTAAGCCATAGAAATCAAAATCAAAAACGTCCTTACTCTTTTTAAAAGGTTTAACAATTAATTCTATTGACTTGGGTGCTTTAGGGAGTGGAATTGTTTGTGGTACTTCAATACGGATAGGATCGGCATTTGGATCAATATATGGAAAAGGTAATGGCTTAGGTATAGGAAGTTCTTCACCCTCTTTTATCTCTACTTTTTCCCATTTCTCACCTAAATACCTGCTAAACTCTACATTTCGTTTATTTCTGTATTTTTCAAAGTCTGTTATTTTTTGTTGTGCATATTCGTTAAACGCCTTTACTTGTTGTTTGCGATATGTCTCAAAATCACCTGTTTGAGCATTTACTAAACAAGATAAAATTAGAAAAAGAAATATGATAATATATTTGTTCATCGCAGATTAATTTTAATATTTCGCTAAATTGAACTAGTTTGATAAGATAAAATTAAAAAAATATTTCCGTTGATAGTTTACTTAATTAAAGAAACCACCAACGGAAATTTAGCAACTCTATTCTATATTTAAACTTATCTTGATATTATTACATTTTTGAAGGTGAAGTTACTATTATCAAAGCCAGACCCCGTATAAGAATAACAAGGCGTAATTACTTGTTGAAACAAAGTAGCATCTGGGTGCACATTTTTTATAGTAAGTGTTCCTTTCATTTTAATTCCACTAGGAAATGGAAGTCTTATCGAGTAGCCATCTTCTTTACTACCAAGTTTAACCTCAGTCTCTGTGTACGAATTACCTAAATCATCAAACACCTGCATATTATATGCATAAAGTTCCATAGCACTAATACTAGCTCCATTATTTGTCATCGTGAAGTTGATTTCAACAATTGTACCTGAGGTTTCTGTATTCACAAAATCAATTTGCATTTCTTTATCGCACGAGATTATGGTAAATGGATTTTCTGGATCAGGGTCAGGAGTCGATCCCTCTTCCACAATCATAGATACAGGTATTTCAAGGTCACCCAAGTCTGATCTGATTATAAGCGTACAGAAATAATCCCCTGCAGTTAGTCCAGTTCTATCTACCGAAATATCAATAGACTTTACAGTTTCAGTATTATTTGGATCATATTCAAGAATAGTTCCTGATATTTCAGAAGCAACAAGCCACGACGCTTCACCTTTTGTCATTAGCTTATAGTCTGTTGCTCCATTTAACGACTTTACGGTAAGACCTTTCAATGCGCCTGTTCCTATAGCCAACGTACCTGGAGCAGCTTCTAGTGTGCGTATTTTCTCTTCTACAGTCATAGATACAGGTATTTCAATATCTCCCAAGTCTGAGCGCAGAATAAGTATGGATGAATAATTTCCGGCATCCATCCCCTCTCTATTTACTAAAATCTTGATATCTTCCACTGTTTCTTGATTGTTCGGATCGTACTCAGGAATGGTTCCCGAGGTATGTAACACAGAAAGCCACGACTCTGTATCGCTAGTTATTAACTCATATCGAGTTGACCCATATAACGATTTCACATCAAAACTTTTCGACTCTTCTACACCTATAGCTAAAGACCTTGGAAAAACTTCTAGAACACGTTCATTATGTTCAGCCATAATTGCAACGTGAAAAGATTCTCCACCAGCATTCACGATGATATTTGTGTTACTAGTTTCTGTCAGTTTACTTCTATCTAGCTCTACTTTAATAACATTGCTTTTTCCCATTTCTGTTTTTCCTGCTGCTGGATTTACAGATAGCCAATTCACATCAATTCCTGTGATTGTCCAATCTATCGCTCCCGCATTACCTATATTCTCAATATCAAAAGTCAACGAATTATACGTTTTACCAAAATCCAACTTATTTGTACTTAACTTGATTTTGGTCGACTCCTCCATAGGAGAAGCACTTACTGTCATAATAAAAGAATAACCATCTGCATTTACTATAAAATTCGTGCTTTTGGATTCTAGTAATTTAGTTCGATCCAATTCCACCTTTACAACACTATTTTTTCCTGCATTTGTACTTCCTTGCATTGCGCTAACAGTAAGCCAATTTACATCAATTCCAGTGATTGTCCAATCAATATCCTCTTCTACAGTTATATTTTCAATTTCGAAGGTTAAAGAGCTGAATGCTGTGCCAAAATCTAGCTTATCAGTACTTAACTTAACTTTTGTGGAAGCTTCAATATGCTTGGCTGTAATAGTAACAGGAAACGATTCTCCATCTGCATTCACAATAATATTGGTACTATGATTGTCAATCACTTTAGTTCGATCCAATACCACTTTTACAACACTGCTTTTCCCTGCATCTGTAATACCTGTTATAGGCGTAATAGATATCCAGTCTACATCAACGCCACTGATTGTCCAGTCTATTTCGCCCGTATTACCTATGTTTTTTATATCAAAAGTTAATGAGCTATGTGTTGTTCCAAAATCCAGCACATTGGCACTTATTTCCACTTTTGATACTTTTTTTACTGGCGCAAGTGCCATATCACCAGAAGCGACACTTCCACTGGTTACAACTATTTGTTTTGTATTTGTTTCATACCCCTCTTTTTTTATCTGTAATTCATATTGACCAGCGGTTAAAGCTTTAAATTCAAAAGTCCCATGTTCTCCTGTGGTTACGGATTTTCCACCTGGAGTTAACAATACTGTTGCCGATTTAAGCGGCTCACCCGTACTAGTATCTGTTACCTTTCCGAAAACATCACCTGAAAGATTTTCAATGTCTTTTGCACATCCCCCCAGTAAATTTATTAATAAAAAAATTGTAAGTAGTTTTAATAGTTTCATATTGTTTGAATTGTTTGAATTTTAAAAATTATAACATAGAGAGATCCCGTTTGCATCTCTGATCGTACTTGGCTTTAATGAAAAATATTGTTTCTTTTTTACGACCGCACGCTCTGCTCCATTAGCAACGAGAGCATCAACAAGGTTGTACACATAGAGTGCTGCTGCGACTCCAATACAGGCATTGCGATAATTTGCCCACGTATCTGCATTTGAATTATATTGAGTTGCGTAGTTAGGCTGTTCTCTCATTTTTTTCAGATAGGATGCGCGTGTATTCTCACAAACAAGAATTCCAATACCACAAGCAATCTCTCCACCTAAAATAGAAAGTCCTTTAACAGTACTACCTTTATACATTTGCCCCCATCCTGGTATAATCATTGAACGAACAAGTCCACGTGCACCATATTTTGGCGTAAACTGAACATCATCAAATGAAGGAATATGTCCTTTTCGTGCAATTGCATAAAGTGTATAAAGCTGAATCCCACGCTCACTTTTCTCATAATATTCAGCGATTTTGATGTAGTTAAGTAAATCAACTTTCCCTTCAGATTCTATTTGCAAAGAATAAATCTCTTCAGATTCACCTGTATTAAACTCCCCATTTGAATACCCCTGAATTGATTTATCTTCTAATTTTTCTTTCACCTTAATAGACTCCTCTTTTTCTATCTGTGCCGTAAGTTCTTTTTTTGAAGAAACTCTTGCCGATTCAAGTTTTTCTGCACCATTTATATGGGTCAAAATAAAACGGTAAGATTCATTTTTAGGAGTAGGCAGTGTTTTTATCCACTGTGGTCTAATTTTATCTGAGCTATAATCCTTTGCTAAAACGTGAAATGAGGTACTAGCAAGAACTAAAAGCGCAATCAGTCCGGTTTTAAATAGTTTCATCAGATTTGTATTTTTCTATTTGGCTAAATTTTCTTTTAAGCTAGTTTCGAACTTTTCAAATTCAGCTTCTAATTCTTTACGCTGATCACTAGGTATTTTATTCTCTATTTTCTCAACAATCCCCTCTACAACCTCTTCTTTTGCACCTCTATATTCTAAACAAACATAGACATTGTACTGTCGGTTAGGCAACATATACTCGTCAGACTTAACAGGTATAGCATTTTTAACAACTGCTTGAGCAACTCCTTCTATAAAATCATTATCTTTTGTTCCTTGATCACTTACAGATGCTCCTGTATCGTTATTTCCTGCATATTTCTCTATGGCAAGTCCACTTGATTTAGAGGCAGAAAGAATCGCTGCTTCAATAGCTCTTGCAAATTTACCCCGTGCTTGCAATTCGGCTAAATTATTAGCTACATTACTTTTAAAATGTTGTGCATTTCCCCATGCTCTTGTTTCTGGAGATTGTTCAGCAAACATTTGAACTTCAGTCTTTTTTAATTTTGTACCCGTTGGGTCGAACCCTAGAGCTTCACTTTGTGTACTTTTTGAACTACCACAAGAGGTGATAAATACTATAGAAAGAAAGAAAATTACAGAAAGAAGATTAATCTTTTTCATAATTGTTTTTTTTGTGCTAAATAAAGCTGTTAATATATTAATGAATTCAAATCATTTAATGTTTTATTTTAATAATAATGCTATATTGCAATTTAAAAAGTCTAGTTTTACCACAATTCAAATAAATTGCAATACTTCATTAAAAAAGAATATAAATAAATTAAAACACAAATTTAATCTATATATACAAACATCGAATACTTATAAGTAATGAAATCAAAACTCTTATTTATATGAATTAGCCGCTAAAAAACAATCTAAATATTGGTGTAAATTAAAATTCCTTGCATGTAAACAGAAATAATTAAACGGATAAAGGCACAATTAGATACAAAAAAGCCAGCAACCTATATTAGATCACTGACTCTCTTATTGGATATCAAAAAAATAGCAATGCAAAGTTATTCAATCTTAAAATCTGAAATCCAAGGTACCAACGGACACGCATGTAGCGACTTTGGTATTTTCAAATCCT
>CAMRAP010000106.1 GCA_947039985.1 uncultured Odoribacter sp. | reverse complement strand
ATTACAATGAAACAATTTCTCTTATTCTCGCTCTGTCTCTTGACAGGCATATTATCCTATGCACAAGAAAAGCAGGATTCTATTCAAAAGCAAACAGAGTTTACAATTATTTCTGATGACAAAAACAATGAAGAAACTGAGGATGATAAAAATCTTTTTTTCATTAGAAGCAAAGATTATAAACATCCCACTGGTAACAAGCCCAAATCGAATCAGTTTTATTCCAGATTTGAAGGCCATTTAACAGGAGCTTATTATGGATTTATAAATTTTGCTGACCTCCCAGAATCACATAGTGACTTAAAATTGGACTTCTCAAGTTCATTTACAGTGCAAGCCTATGTGTATAGAAACAACATT
This sequence comes from uncultured Odoribacter sp., assembly GCA_947039985.1. GTDB lineage: Bacteria > Bacteroidota > Bacteroidia > Bacteroidales > Marinifilaceae > Odoribacter. The sequence continues at coordinate 5,745 of CAMRAP010000106.1, read as the reverse complement.
AATTTATCTGCTCGGAAGAATTTCGGGCTAGTCACAGGATTAGGTCTTGAATATCAAAATCTGATGTTTAACAATGATGATGTTTCGATCATAAAGACTGAAGATGGTATAGCTACGATAAAACCTACGACAGAATACGAAGGCGTCTCCAATATAAAAAGAAGTACGTTGAAAATTATATATGTTACAGTCCCTTTATTAATGGAAGTTCAATTTCCTGCTCGATATAGGCGATCAGAGCGCATATATATATCAGGTGGTTTCATAGGAGGCGTTCGTGTCTTTTCAAGAACCAAAGTGGTCTATGACGACAAAAGTGGAAGTAAACAAAATAAAAACAATACAGATAATTTTGATTTACTACCCATAAAAGCAGACGCCACTGTTAGAGTAGGTTTTGGAGCATTCTGTGCCTGGGGAAGCTACTCTTTAACCAATCTCTTTTGTGCCGATAATGTCCCTGACTTACGTCTATATGCCATGGGGCTAGGAATCACTTTCTAAACAAATTCATTTAGAAACAAAGCTAGAGTGCTTTGCGGGCATAATTGTTATCGAAGGCAAAGCTGCTCTTTCTTTGCCTTCGACAACAAACTTAAAAAAGTTTGAACAATTTTTTTCTAAGGTGAACGGTCGCTCCTTATGCCACCACTCTTGCAAGTAGGAGGCTATATGCCCATGCAGCTCCACATCTCGAACCAGACACACTTTTGTTTTTTGGGTTTTAGTGTTATCTTTGTGCCTCAACATGAATTAGTACATAAAATCATTCAACATGGAATATAATTTTAAAGACATTGAGCAAAAGTGGCAAGACAATTGGAGAGAACAACAAACTTATAAAGTAAGCGTTGATACGTCAAAGCCGAAATTCTATGTTTTGGATATGTTTCCTTATCCTTCGGGTGCAGGACTGCATGTTGGTCATCCACTAGGCTACATTGCTTCAGACATTTATTCTAGATATAAGCGCTTGAAAGGTTTTAATGTGCTACACCCAATGGGATATGATGCTTACGGTTTACCTGCTGAGCAATATGCCATACAAACGGGTCAGCATCCTGCTATTACAACTGAAAAAAATATAGCTCGCTATCGAGAGCAATTGGATAAAATTGGATTTTCTTTCGATTGGCATAGAGAGGTTCGCACTTGCGATCCTAAATATTACAAATGGACACAGTGGGCTTTTATCCAAATGTTTAACCATTGGTTTAATAAGGATGTTCAAAAAGCAGAGCCGATCAGTCAATTGGTGGCTACCTTTGAAAAAGAGGGAAACCAACATATAAATGCCAGTTGTTCGGAAGCGGAAGTTTTTACTGCTGAGGAGTGGAAAGCCATGAGCGAAAAGGAACAGCAAAGTATCTTGTTAAACTACCGTATTGCTTATCTTGCTGACACAATGGTGAATTGGTGTCCCAAATTAGGAACGGTATTAGCCAATGACGAGGTCAAAGATGGTCTTTCTGTGCGAGGAGGTTGCCCTGTGGAGCAAAAAAATATGCGTCAATGGTCGCTAAGAGTTTCTGCTTACGCACAACGCTTATTGGATGGATTTGATAACTTAGAGTGGTCAGACTCATTGAAAGACATTCAGCGCAACTGGATTGGTCGTTCGCAAGGTGCAGACATCACTTTTGATGTGAAAGATTCTGACGTACAGTTGACAGTTTTTACTACTCGTCCAGACACGATCCACGGTGTTAGTTTTATGGTACTTGCTCCAGAAAGTGAATACACAAAACAACTGAGCACTCCCGAACAAGAAAAAGAAATTGCAACATACCTTGAATACGTTGCCAAGCGTACAGAACGTGAACGTCAAAGTGAAGTCAAAGTGGTGACTGGTGTTTTCTCTGGTTCATACGCAATCAATCCATTTACAAACGAAGCGATTCCTGTATGGATTAGCGAATATGTACTTTCAGGTTATGGAACGGGAGCTATTATGGCTGTTCCTGCACACGATAGTCGCGACTATGCTTTTGCTCGTAAATTTGAACTACCGATTATCCCTGTGATTGACAACGGACAAGCGATTGATTTAAGTGAAAGTTCGTACGATGCCAAAGATGGTAAAATGATCAATAGTGGTATCATTAACGACATGAGTGTTAAAGAAGCCATCCAATTTATTGCAGAAGAGGTTGACAAACGAGGTATCGGTAGTAGTAAAATCAATTACCGCCTACGTGATGCTATTTTCAGTCGCCAACGCTATTGGGGTGAGCCGTTTCCAGTGTATTACAAGGATGAACTGCCTTATATGCTAGACGAGTCAAAACTACCACTTGAATTGCCTGAAATTGATAAATATCTACCTACTGAAACGGGTGAGCCACCTTTAGGACGAGCTAAAAACTGGCAAACAGAGGATGGATTTTCCTTGGAATTTAACACCATGCCTGGATTCGCTGGTTCGTCAGCTTACTATCTTCGTTATATGGACCCACACAACGAAAATGAATTAGTCAGCAAAGAGGCAAATGACTATTGGGAAAATGTAGATCTCTATTTAGGAGGAGCAGAACATGCCACTGGTCACTTGATTTATTCTCGTTTTTGGAATATGTTCTTATACGACTTAGGTATTGTTTGTCAAGAAGAGCCTTTTAAAAAACTAATCAACCAAGGTATGATACAAGGTCGTTCGAACTTTGTTTATCGTATTGTGGGTAGCAATACCTATGTTTCTCTTGGCTTGAAAGATCAACACGAAACAACAGAAATTCACGTAGATGTAAACATTGTTCACAATGATGTCTTAGACACGGAGGCTTTCCGCACTTGGATGCCTGAATATGCAAATGCTGAATTTATCCTTGAGGATGGAAAATATACCTGTGGATGGGCCGTTGAAAAGATGTCGAAATCAATGTTCAATGTGGTTAATCCAGACAATATCATCGAACAATATGGCGCAGATACACTGCGTTTGTATGAAATGTTCCTCGGTCCTTTAGAAGCTCACAAACCTTGGGATACGCAAGGAATTGAAGGAGTTTGTAAGTTCTTACGTAAATTTTGGCGTCTGTTTATGAATGGCGAAACATTCTCTGTTAGCGATGATGAACCAACGAAAGAGGAGTTGAAAGTATTGCATAAAACAGTGAAAAAGATAGAGTATGATATTGAAAATTTCTCTTTTAATACTTCTATTCCAGCATTTATGATTTGTACAAACGAGCTTAGTACCTTAAAATGCAATAAACGAGCTATTTTAGAGCCTATCGTTATTGCACTGGCATCTTATGCTCCACACATTGCAGAGGAGATATGGAGCTTATTAGGGCACAAAACTAGCGTAACGATGGCAAGTTTCCCACAATGGGAGGAAAAGTATTTAGTGGAGGACAACTTTGAGTATCCAATCTCTTTTAATGGAAAAGTTCGTTTTAAGTTGTCTATGCCATTAACTGCTACAAATGCAGAGATTGAAAAGGCGGTAAAAGCATCACCAGATATGGAAAGATGGCTAGATGGTAAAGATATCCGTAAAATGATTATTGTTCCTAAGAAGATTGTGAACGTAGTGGTTTAAATGTACTACGAATTTTATACATTTTCAAAACGAAAATTAAGAAATCAAAGTACCCCTATCCCACAAAATTATTGTACATTAGCGGTGTAAAGTTTTAAGTATAAATTTAAAAGATATAAAAGATGGCAATAGCAGTTAATGATTCTGATTTTGAAGAGATTGTATTGAATTCAGAACTACCCGTATTAGTTGATTTTTGGGCAGAATGGTGTGGACCATGTAAAATGATGCTCCCAATTGTTGAAGAACTTTCAACAGAATTTGAAGGAAAACTTACTGTCGTGAAAGTAGATGTAGACAGTAGCCAAGGCACAGCAGCTAAATTTGGAATCCGTAACATCCCAACGATTTTATTTTTTAAAGGTGGAGTTGTTGTAGACAAACAAGTTGGCGCAGTACCTAAAAACTCGCTGGTAGAAAAAATCAATAAATTGATTTAAAACGCTTAAAATTGAGAATTAAAATTCATTTTGATTCTCAATTTTTTTTAAAGAACAGTTCATTTCTAGAACGTTTAATTTTATATTAGAATACAGCCATGCGTAGCCTTGAAGATATAGTACAATTCGGACAGTTTGATAATCTTGAGTTTATTGCTTCGCAAATTGTTGCAGGCTTTATAACAGGCTTACATCGTAGCCCCTATCATGGATTTTCTGTCGAATTTGCCGAGCATAGAGTATATAATACAGGAGAATCAACTAAGCATGTTGATTGGAAATTGTATGCTCGAACAGAGAAACTCTTTGTGAAACAGTTTGAGGAAGAAACAAATCTACGTTCTTACATTGTGATGGACACCTCATCTTCTATGCTGTTCCCTTACCAGCCGAATAAAATGTCTAAACTCCATTTTTCTGTGTATTGCGCTGCGGCACTTGTGCATATGCTACGAAAACAACGTGATGCATCAGGATTATGTTTGTTTGGCGAAAAGATAGAGGTACTTACTGATGTAAAGTTGAACAGCACCCATATGCAAATGATCTACTCTCACTTGCAAAGCTTGCTAAAAGATGGAGCTATTCCCTTAAACAAATCTACATCTACAGCAGAAGTTCTGCACCAATTGGCAGACTCGATTCACAAACGTTCTTTGGTTATTCTCTTTACAGATATGTTCTCTAATAGCAATACTGATGAGCTATTTGCAGCCTTACAGCATCTACGTTATAACAAGCATGAGGTCATACTTTTCCACGTAAAAGACAAGGCAATGGAAGAGAACTTTGAATTTTCTAATCGCCCCCATATCTTTGTTGACATGGAGAGTGGACGAGAAATTAAATTTTCACCCAATGAGATTAGAGAAACTTATAAGCAAAAAATGGCTGAATTCTATCAACAACTGAAACTACGTTGTAATCAATTTCAAATAGATTTTGTTGAAGCTGACATCAATGAAGGCTTCAAAGAAGTGTTGTTACCCTATCTTATGAAACGCTCAAAACTATACTAGACTATCCTAGTCTTATACTTCTGTTGAGTCTATTTTCAAGACAACCTCATCTTGCTTTACAGATTCGATTGTTCCAATATTCTTAATTTCTTGAATGATCGAATCTCTGACCACTGTAAATCTTGCCATATTTGCCTTACTAATAGGTTTCTTTGGCTGTGATTTTATAGTCAGTGGATTAATCGGTTTGCCATTTTCAAAGACTCTAAAATCTAAGTGTGGACCAGTAGATAAACCAGTAGAGCCAACATAACCTATCACCTGTTTTTGCTTAACAACAGAACCCACTTTTAGTCCTTTTGCAAAGCGTGACAAATGCATCGAAGTAGTAGTGTATACACTATTGTGTTTGATTTTTACATAATTTCCACCTCCACGTGCTTGATAGGCTTTAGCAATTACTTTTCCACTACCAATGGCATACACTGGTGTTCCTGTTGGAGCAGCATAATCTACCCCATGATGAGCACGGTATCTCTTTAAAACAGGATGGAATCGACTATTAGAAAATCGAGAGGATATACGGAAAAAATCAAGTGGCGCCTTTAAAAAAGCACCTTCCAAACTATGTCCATTGGCATGATAATAAAGTATTTCACCATCTTGCTCAAAAGGAATGGCATAATAGGTGCTATCCGAATAAGTGAAAGAGGCACCCTGTATTTTAAAATTCAATAAACCGCGACCATCTACATATTCCTGATCATAAAGTACGCTGAATTTATCTTTGTTTTGAATACCA
>CAMRAP010000105.1 GCA_947039985.1 uncultured Odoribacter sp. | reverse complement strand
CTACCCCATTTCTTTTTGCTATCTCATACGAAACAGGCGGTTCACCATGCGCTCGAAACAAAACCTTACAATCGTGCAATCGAGCAAACTCTCCATGCTCTATTGTCCTCAATCCCATTTGTTCCAATCGCTCTACCTCTATATTGTTATGAACAATATCACCTATACAATAAAGCTCCCCTTTCTCTAATTCCTGCTCAGCCTTTCGTATAGCATTCACTACGCCAAAACAAAAACCCGAATATTCATCAATCTCAACTCTCATATTCATTAAAAGATGATTTCACTAAATCTTAATCTCTTTTATTTTACTCACCATCAATTCAACCACCTCTTCAATAGTCATCTCACTACTGTCAACAACAATGGCATCATCTGTCTGTAGTAATGGACTCACCTCTCGATGAGTGTCTATATAATCTCTTTTCCGAACATTTGCTTCCACCTCTTCATAACTAACCTTTACTCCCTTTTTCTCCATCTCCTTATATCTTCGCAAAGCCCTTACCTCTGGCGAAGAGGTCATAAAAAACTTCAGATCTGCATTTGGAAAAACAACACTTCCAATATCACGTCCATCCATTATAATACTTTCACGCTCTCCCATCTCTCTCTGTTGAGCTACCAAAAAATCTCGTACAAAATCAATGGCTGCTATCCCACTGACCTGATCAGAAACATGCATACTTCGAATCTGCTCCTCCACAAACTCACCATTTAGATAAGTCTCGTAGCTATTTAAATCTGCATTATATTTAAACCCTATATTTATATCCTTTAAGCATTTATACAAAGCCCCTTTATCAATCGTTTCGCCATGAATCAAATCACGACGCAATGCCGCTAAAGTAACGACTCGATACATAGCTCCAGTATCAATGTAAATCAAACTCAACTCAGCTGCAAGCATCTTAGCAACAGTACTTTTCCCTGTGGATGAATATCCGTCTACGGCAATTATCATTGTATTATTTACTTTATTTAAACCATACAAATGTACAATTATTTTCTATAAGATATTCGAATAAATCGCATATGATTTTAAGCAAAACATAAAAAAATACAATTAAACTATTTTACAAAAACAATTTGTATCTATCACTTTTTTTAAGATATTTGTAGAATCATAATATATCAACAATCAAAATACAACAACAATGCAAACAAATTATCTACAGCCAAAGTGTGGACTAAGCACTCTGGGAATAATTCCTATATTAAGCCTTCCGCTTCTTTTCTCATGCAGTGATAAAAAGAACATAGAAAAACCCAATGTTATCTATATTTTGATGGATGATTTAGGATATGGTGAATTAGGCTGTTACGGTCAGACTAAAATTGAAACTCCCAACATTGATAAATTACGTGGAGAGGGAATGAAATTTACACAACACTACTCAGGTGCACCCGTATCTGGTCCTTCAAGATGTGTTTTAATGACAGGAATGCATACAGGACATTCATATATTCGTGGTAATGATGAAGTAGCAAGCAGAGGAGCTGTTTGGGATCATGACTCGATGTTTGTTCATCCACATTTGGAGGGTCAAATGCCTTTGAAAGCAAATACCTACACCATTGGTCGCTTGATGCAAGATGCAGGATATGAAACAGCATGTATCGGAAAATGGGGATTGGGATATCCTGGCTCTGAAGGAGAGCCTAACAAACAAGGTTTCGACTTTTTCTATGGCTACAACTGTCAACGCCAAGCGCACACCTACTACCCTCCTTTCTTATGGAAAAACGATCAGCGTGTTTATTTAGACAATAAAGTGGTTCCTATGCGAGGTCCTTCCTCTAAAATACCTAAAGGAGCCGACCCATTAGATGGAAATAGTTATAAGACATTTAATCAGAACGATTATAGCCCTGATTTTATGTTCTCAGAGATGATTCAATTTGTGGATAAAAATAAAGCGAACCCTTTCTTTATGATGGTAACCACGCCAATACCTCACGTAGCCTTACAAGCTCCCGAGAAATGGGTGAACTATTATCGCGAAAAATTTGGAGATGAAGAACCCTATTTAGGAAACAAAGGCTACTTCCCTTCTAGATACCCTAAAGCGACTTATGCTGCAATGATTACCTACTTTGATGAGCAAGTAGGGAAATTAGTGGAGAAATTAAAAGCAGATGGCATTTATGATAACACCTTAATCATCTTTACTTCAGATAATGGAGCCACCTTTAATGGAGGAACAGAGTCGCCTTGGTTTAATAGCGGTGGTGTTTTTAAAAGCGAATCAGGTTGGGGAAAATGTTCCCTACACGAAGGTGGTATAAGAGTACCTTTTATTGCTGTATGGAAAGACCAAATCGAAGCAGGAATAACAGCTGAACACATCAGTGGTTTTCAAGATTTCTTACCAACATTAGCAGAAATAACAAACACACAAATAGCTCAATGCGACGGAATTAGTTATTTACCAACTTTATTAGGCAAAGATGAAGCACAAAAAGAACATCCGTATATCTATTTTGAATATCCAGAAGCAGGAGGATGGCGTTCTATTCGGGAGGGTGATTGGAAGCTAATTGCAAAAAAAGTGAGAAGTAAAAATCCTATCTTTGAACTTTATAATCTGGCAGATGATGTTAGAGAACAAAAGAACTTAGTAGGACAAAATCCTGACAAAGTTGAACAACTAAAAACTTTAATGAAAAAAGCATTAATTGAAGCTGAAAATCCACGTTTTAGAATGGAGGCTTTTTAATAATTACTAAATACTATACTTATGAGAAAGAGAATTTTATTTTACCTGGCAGTTATGCTTCTTTCATTTGCTGTGTCATGCAGTAGTGAAAAGAAAGCAAAGCCAAGAATAGGGATTGCAGGGATTGCAATTGAATGCAGTACATTTTCACCTGCACGAACAACAGAAGATATGTTTAGAGTATCTAAAAAAGAGGATGTATACAAACTATACCATTTCCTTGCTCAAGACTCTGTTTTACGACAATCTGCTGATTGGTTTCCTGCAATGATGGCTTCGGCTACACCTGGTGGAGTTGTTACTCGTGAAGCCTACAACTCTTTAGTAGGGCAAATATTAGAACAATTGAAAGTAAATCTACCTTATGACGGTCTTTACCTAGATATTCATGGAGCAATGAGTGTGGAGGGAATGGATGATCCAGAAGGTGATTTCCTGAAACAAGTTAGAGATTTAGTGGGTAATGAAACTATGATTTCTACATCTATGGATCCTCACGGATGTGTTACTCAAGATTTATTAGGGAAAGTAGATATCATCACCTCTTATCGTCAATCTCCTCATGAAGATAGAATTATCACAAAGAGAAGAGCTATTTCTAATCTTGTCGACCGACTAGAAAATGGCAAGGGTAAGCCTCTATACAAAGCATGGGTTTATATACCTATTTTATTGCCAGGTGAAAAAACCAGTACACGTGTTGAACCAGGAAAATCACTTTGTGCACGTCTTCAACCTATTACAGAGCAAGAAGGAGTAACAGATGCATCCATCTGGATATCTTACGCTTGGGCTGATGCTCCACGTAATCATGCCGCAGTAGTTGTAGTTGGGGATGATCAAAAAGCGGTTGGTGAAAGTGCTGAAAGTATTGCAAAAGATTTCTGGAATGCTCGTAGTCGCTTTGAGTTTGTAGCTCCAACAACAACATTGGAAGAGTGTCTTGCCGATGCACTAAAGAACACGGATAAGTATCCATACTTCATCAGCGATATGGGAGATAATCCAACAGCTGGAGGTGCTGGCGATGTAACTTGGACACTAGATAAATTGCTAAAAAGAAAAGAGTTTGCAAAAGAAGGCAAAGGAACCGTTCTTGTTTATGCATCTATTCCCGGTCCTGAGCTAGTAGAAAAAGCAATTGCCGCAGGAGTTGGCAAAAAAGTGTCAGGAATAGCTGGTGCTATGGTTGACGATCGCTACAGTGGACCGGTTAAGGTGGAAGGAAAAGTTGAGGGAATCAAAGTGTATGACAACAATAAGGCTGTTGTTATTCGGGATGGTAATATTAAGGTGATTGTCACTGAAAAACGTCTTCCTTTTCACTATGAAAGGAGCTTTACTGATTTAGGTATAGATGTTAAAAATAGCGATATCGTTGTGGTGAAGCTTGGTTATCTAACAGAGGAATTATATGCCATGCGTAATGGTTGGATGATGGCTCACACCAGAGGAGGAGTTGACCAAGAACTGGTTAAATTACCCTATAAGAGAATAAATAGACCCATGTATCCACTTGATCCAGATATGGCAGAACCTGCGTTAAAAGCGGTGTTTGTACCTATTTGTGAATAGGGCGTTTAAAAGTTAAAAACAGAACACCGGAATATTCATTTGGAGAAATATTCCGGTGTTTTTGTTTACGTCTATGAGAAGTACTTTATTCTAGAAAGAAATGAATCTCGGTGTATACACTTCCTAAACGAATATACAGGTCATAATCTCCAAACGGACCATAGATTTTATCTGGCTGAGTCTTTAAAGTTATTTTCAACTTTCCATTTTCCATTTTAATATCAAAGTGCTTTTCATCATCATCTCTTTCTAAAAACCATTCAACATCTGAAGGAAGCTCTATCTCTAGAAAATCAGAGCTATACTGGAGGGTTCCAATATGATGTTTAATTTCAGGAAGTCCTTTCGAATGGGGGTATTCACTTACAAACTTCACTTCTGCACCAACAGCTTTCTCTTCTTCTGCTTTAATAACAGATGATACAAATATTTTATAATATGCCGCATCACGCCTGATAGCACATTGCCCCGAAGGAAATTCAAATAATGAATTTGTATGATATACTTGATAGAGATTACCCTGTTTCACGGCTATTTCTTTAACCAGATTATTTAAAGTCAAGTCAATAGATACATTTTCCCCTAGTCCAGACATTTTTCCATAGCCATTAATAACTGATAAAACAGATTTAAAATTTTGGGCATTATTAATATACACATCTGAAAATCCTAATAAAGTTTTACCATTGGATTCATCATACATATTTAAATCTATTGTATTTTGTGGATCTCCTGGTACTTCATCTGTCTTACTACAGGAAAAAATAGAACTTATACATACCAATAAAAAAATGATTCTGATTTTTCTCATAACAAAATTATTTTTGATTAAATAGCCTTCCGAATACGCACTAACTTTTCTAATAAACCCTCTAACAAATCAAGTTGAAGCATATTAGCACCATCTGATTTTGCCGACTTCGGATCTGCGTGCGTTTCAATAAACAATCCATCAACTCCCACTGCAATACCTGCTTTTGCAATAGCTTCAATCAATTGAGGTTGCCCACCAGTTACTCCACTGGATTGATTCGGTTGTTGTAGGGAGTGAGTGACATCTAAAACCACTGGACACTGACAACAATCTTGCATAATTTGGATACCGCGGTAATCTACGATCAAATCTTGATAACCAAAGCTTGTTCCGCGTTCGGTCACCATCACATTTTCATTGCCAGACTCTCTGATTTTATCGACTGCAAAGCGCATCGATTCTGCCGAAAGGAATTGTCCTTTCTTTACATTGACTATCTTTCCTGTATTTGCTGCTGCTACTAATAGATCGGTTTGACGACAAAGAAAGGCTGGTATTTGTAGAACATCTACATATTCAGCTGCTTGTATGGCATCCTCAGGGCTATGAATATCAGTCACCACTTGAAGATTAAACTCCTTACGTACTTTTGCCAATATCTTCAATGCCTTTTCGTCCCCTATTCCCGTAAACGAATCCAATCGGGAGCGATTTGCTTTTTTAAAAGAGCCCTTAAATACATAAGGTATCCCTAATTTTTCAGTTACTTTTAGAATATGTTCAGCACTTCTTAAAGCCATCTCCTCCCCCTCAATCACACAAGGACCAGCTAACAAAAAAAACATATCTTGAGCGGTCAATTTATCTATTTTCATCTGTTTATAATTTATTTTTTAATTGTCAGATGTAACCCAAATTTAAACATACTCTTTGACGAATGCAATTCATGTGGGTTTCATCATATCTATTTTATTATATTTTATCTATATCTATTTTTCCACCATCCCCTTAGTCGATCCAGTATTGTCAACTCCGCACCATTGGCTTGTGGTCTATATAAAACGACCCTTTTAAATTCATCGGGCATATACTCCATCTCCACAAAG
>CAMRAP010000104.1 GCA_947039985.1 uncultured Odoribacter sp. | reverse complement strand
ATCCTAATTCTTTTGCATATTCAACAGCTCCTTGTGCCATATAGCGAAGAAGAGTTTGGTTAGCGTAGTTACGAGCACCGCTAGATACTTGTAAGATTACTGGCGATTTTGCCTCAACTGCAGCCTGAATAATAGCTTGCATTTGCTCCATATTATTGAAATTGAAAGCGGCAATTGCATATTTGCCATCCATAGCTTTCTTGAACATTTCATTGGTATTAACCAATCCTAAATCTTTGTAATTAACCATAGTTTTATAAATATTTGATATATATTCGAGCTCCAAAATTAAGTAATTCTTTAATAAGATACTATTTTCTATCGCCTAAAATTCGAAGTAGCATAATAAAAAGGTTGATAAAGTCCAAGTAAAGACTAAGTGCTCCACAAAGCGCTAGCTTCTGAGTATGTTCATTATCCTCTTCGTAAGCCAAAGCCTTAATCTTTTGAGTATCATAAGCAATCAATCCAGTAAAAACAGCCACACCGACATAAGAGATAATCCAATACATCGCTGAACTTTGCATAAAGATATTCACCACCGAAGCGATAACAATACCGATTAAAGCCATCCCAAGCATATTACCCATCTTCGTTAAATCAGTCTTTGTAAAATAACCATACACACTCATCACGGCAAATGTTCCAGCAGTGATAAAAAACGTTGAGGCAATAGATGCGCTCGTGTATCTTACAAAAAGGATAGAAAGAGTCACCCCTGTTAAAACCGAATAAAGCATAAAAAGCCCGGACAATACAGGTAGACTAAAAGAATTCACCTTTCCCACGATAGCCCACACCAATCCAAATTGTGCGATAATAATTCCGAAGAAAAGGATTCGATTTGTCAATATCGTTTCCAATAGCACAGAATTTCCTGCCACCAATGTTGCCGTAGCGCCTGTCATCAATAGTGCCGTGCACATCCAAAAATAAACACTTCTAACCAAGGTATTCACCCTCGCCTCTGTGCGTTCGTCTACTCTTTCTCTAATGTTCGTGTTGTAATTCATTGTATTCTAATTTTAAATGTTCTACTAATTAAATCTATTTTACCAATGGATTGTTTCCAATCCTTTCTCTTGCAGGTACAAATTCGTACCACTAAAATGTTTATTCCCAAACCATCCCCCACGATTGGCAGATAGAGGAGAAGGGTGTACGCTTTTTAAGACCAAATGTTTGTTCATATCAATAAACGCCCCCTTGCGATGTGCATAGGAACCCCACAACAAAAACACAAGATTCTCTTTCTGCTCAGCCAAACGTCGAATAACAGCATCCGTAAATGTTTCCCAACCTCTCTTTTGATGCGAACCTGCTTGATGCGCTTCCACTGTAAGCGTTGCATTCAGCAAAAGCACCCCTTGTTCCGACCAACGTTCCAAATTGCCAGAAGTAGGAATAGCGATATTCAAATCCTGCAGAATCTCTTTAAAAATATTCCGCAAAGAGGGAGGCAATGCAACACCTTCTGGCACAGAAAAAGAAAGTCCATGCGCTTGTCCATCTCCGTGATAAGGGTCTTGTCCTAAAATCACCACCTTCACACTCTTCAGCGAGCAATGATTAAAAGCATTAAATACAAATTCAGCGGGAGGAAACACCTCCTTCTCAGCATATTCATTCTTCACAAAAGCAGTCAAGTCTGCAAAATAAGGCTTCTCAAACTCCTCTTTCAGCAACTCCTTCCACGAACTGTCCATCTGTACATCCATCCTTATTCGTTTGTCAGTCCTTTGATATTTATTTCAAACATCTTGGGCCATCGTTTCCCTGTCACATAAAAAGTCTTCTTCTCTGGATTCCAAGCAATCCCATTCAGGACATCATCTCGGATATCTATCTTTGCTTTCTCCGCTGCTGTCAATAGATGAGGCATATTTAACTCGGCTTTCACCACGCCCGTTTCTGGGTCAATGGCAACAATTCTATCCGTAAGCCATACATTCGCCCACAGCAAACCGTTCACATACTCCAATTCATTGAGATAACTCACTTCGCCTTTATGGTCATACACCTCCACCTCTTTAATCCGATTGAAATTCGAAGGCACCATATGATACAGCTTATGACTACCATCACTCATCACCAAAACATCATTCACCGTAGTAAGCCCCCATCCCTCTGAATTATAGGTAAAGGTTGATTTACGAGAAAAGGTATTCAAGTCATACCTAAACCCCTTCCCCTCGCGCCACGTAATTTGATAAATCTGATCCTTATAAATAGTCACCCCCTCGCCAAAAAACTGACCGTCCAGGCTCAACACAGAAAGTGTTTTCCCGCTAGCCATATCCGTTTTTCGAAGCGTAGATTCGCCATACTGCCCCGTTCCTTCATACATAAATCCATTGTGATAAATCAAGCCTTGTGTATAGGCTTTAGGGTCGTGAGAATAAGTATTCACCAACTCATAGCTCAACTGCTGAGGAGCTTTTGCTGGTTTCACCTTAATATTGACAGATGCCACTCCTCTCTTATTATCGGGGTGATACGTAATCACTTTTATAAGATTATCTCCCACCTCACCTTCGGGCAATTTAAAACGGAACTGCTTCACACCCTTTCCGAGCCTTGCAATCGGCTTTCCGTTCATCGTCAGCCTAGAAGAATCAATCGAAAACTTCTCCTTAACAGTGAAGCGAAGCTCAACCTCCTCTTCAAAACTATATAGCTGATCTTTTACAGGTGATGTAAATTGGATGCTATTGACATAATCCACCTTCGCCCTCTTCTCTTCGACTTTAGCCTGAGTTGCCACAGACTTTGTAGATTTCCCCCCACAGGCGCCCAATAAAACTAAACAGACAAAGCAATAAAAATAACTCATACCTTTCAAATCAATCATTTTCAATCGACCATTCATAGCCATCCTTAGTATCCTTAATCAATAGACCCGCAGCCTTCAGATTATCTCTAATCTTATCAGACGTAGCCCAATCCTTATTATTCTTTGCATCCGTACGGATAGACATCACCATATCCAACACCTTACCCAATACCTCATTATTTGAGCCTCCTGCTTCGCTTTCAGCCTTCAATCCCAAGATCTCAAACACAAAATCATGATATAACTTCTTCAAATCAGCTAGATTCTCCGCATTGATTTTCTCCTTGCCATCGACAATCGAATTAATCATGCGCACCCCATCAAAAAGGAAAGAAATCAAAAGAGGCGTATTCATATCATCATTAATAGCCTGCACACATTTAGCTGTCAAGCCATCCACATCCACCGTATTCTCCGTGCCAGTCTTAATCTTTTCTAAGGCAGCAATCGCTGTAATCAATCGCTCGTGTCCCTTCTGCGCCGCCTTCAAAGCATCGTTTGAAAAATCAAGCGTGCTGCGATAATGCGCTTGCAAAATAAAGAAACGCATCGTCATCGGTGAATATGCTTGTTCCAGCACCTCATTATCGCCAGAGAAAAGCTGATCCAGAGTAATAAAATTACCCAGAGACTTCCCCATCTTCTGACCATTGATAGTCACCATATTATTATGCATCCAATAATTCACCGATTCATGCCCATTGGCAGCCGTGCTCTGTGCAATCTCACATTCATGGTGTGGAAACAGCAAATCCAATCCTCCGCCATGAATATCAAATCGTTCGCCTAAATACTTCTGACTCATACACGAACACTCAAGATGCCAACCCGGAAAACCATCACTCCAAGGCGAAGGCCAACGCATGATATGCTCTGGACTTGCTTTCTTCCAAAGCGCAAAATCAGCTGGATTGCGTTTCTCGCTTTGTCCTGCCAATTGGCGAGTATTCGACATCAATTCATCAAGCTTACGCCCCGACAATTTGCCATAATTATACGCCTTATTATAAGTCTCAACATCAAAATAAATACTACCATTACTCTCATAAGCAAAGCCCTTCTCCAAAATCTTCTTCGTCATCTCCTCCTGCTCAATGATATGTCCAGAAGCGCGCGGCTCAATACTAGGGGGCAAAGTATTCAATTGCTCCATATTCTTATGATAGCGATTCGTATAAAACTGCACCACCTCCATCGGCTCCAATTCATCCATCTTAGCCTTCTTCGCAATCTTATCCTCTCCCTCATCGGCATCATTCACCAGGTGCCCAACATCGGTGATATTACGCACATAGCGCACCTTATAGCCAAGGTGTTGCAAGTAGCGAAACAAAATGTCGAAAGTGATAGCAGGGCGCGCATGTCCCAAATGTGCATCTCCGTAGACGGTTGGGCCACAAACATAAAGTCCCACGAAGGGAGGATTAATAGCTGCAAACTCCTCCTTCTTGCGCGAAAGAGTGTTATATATATTCAATTTACTTTCCATAGCTTTCATAATACTGCATTAAAAAACAAGGCGTAAAGATAAGGAAAAATAGAAGTTATTCAACAGCTTTTTATATGGAATAAAGACCCAGAACTAAAATAGTCCCCCATGTTCATTCGTTAAAAAGTACACACTTTAAATAAATAGTGGTAAATTACACTAGCTAGGCAAATATTCACACCCTTTTAGAGTACTAATCCTTTAAAGAACAAAGCCATGAAAAGAACATTTAACTCCGCGCTGATTCTTCGTTTAATGCTACTCCTTCTCTGTGGTAGCTGTGCCAAAACCACCGCCTACGACGAGGAAATATTCATTCCCAAATCCTCTCTAGTCATCTTCGCCCGCAGTGTTGCTAGGCTACACTATCCCGTCCAAATCTATGCTTTCAATGCCGAAGGAGTCTATGCCAGTAGCCAAATCATCGCCTCTGCCACCGACACTCTTTCGCTGAACCTATCGGCAGGCAGCTACCGTATTCTAGCCCTTTCGGGTGTCACAAATGAGGCATACACATCGCTAGGTGCCACTCCAAATCTCAGCACTACCATCGCCATGAAAAGCGGAAATCACACCACCATCTCGCCCCTGATGATGGGAAGTGCCGATGTGACTCTCACCGACAAATCTGCCAAAGTAGACATTGCTCTAAACTATGCCGTCACCTCCATCACCACCGCCCTCAGTGGTGTACCTACTGAAGTTGAAACCGTCAGCATAAAATTCAGCACCCTAGCCGAAACATTGACATTAGAGGGCATCACAGGTGGTTCTGCCCCCGTAGAAATCCCCTGCACCAAACAGCCCGACAACACATGGACACACCCCATGCTCTACACCTTTGCTGGTATCGGAGCGCAGACCGTTTTCTCTATCAGTATCACCACTAAGGGCGCCATTGAAACCTACGGCTACACTTACGGTGCAGTGCTCAAAGCTGGCACTCCTTTCGTCCTGCAAGGTTCATATAAAGGGGGCTTGATGGTGGACGGTAAAATAACACAGGGAGAATGGGGCAGTCCGATCAGCATCGAATTTCCCTTCGGACCTGCCACTCCAACAGATCCCAATCTAAGCCCCAGCATCCCCACCCAAGGCAGCATCTGGAACGCTTGCCTCGTAGCCTCAGTAAGCAATGCCACCTCCACTTCGGCAGACCTTCTCTTGCTAAGTCCACGCGAGTGGACGGATTTATCTGTCGCCAATGCCTCCGCCGAAATTGCCGCCTACAACTACAACGACTGGACGGATTGGCGCATTCCAACACAAGAGGAGGCGAAGCTACTCACCGCCACTTACGGAATGCAAGCTGTATTCGATGCCGCAAACAAATCTCTGGTAGAGGCAGCATTAACTCCTTTAAGCAGAACAAGCGACACGCGCTATCTCTGTAATGATGCTTTGCATACTTATGCTCTAATCTACGCTTCGTCTGTAATGGCAGCAGATAACAATCGCACCTATAAATTGCGTGCCATCCGTTCCATGCGCGTCACCAGCCCATAAGTCAAATCGAGAAGCGGCACTCGTGGCATCCTATAATAGGGGTGCCGCTTCTCGTATATGCTGATAGGGGGCGAGCCAAGCTCAATCAATCGCTACACTACTGTGTTCTCCACAGCAACCCGTTTCAATATAGCATCTCTTAGATTGTCTTTTGCGTTCAATTTCAGTTTCACTCTCATATTCACCCTTTGGCAAGTGATATTACTTTTCTTCTTCATTAAGATAGGAATCATCTCAACAATCCTCTTCCCCTCCACGATCAGTTTAGCAATCTCCACCTCAGAGGGGGTAAATTCGGGGATCAACTCTCCGATCTTATCATACACAATCTTATCCT
>CAMRAP010000103.1 GCA_947039985.1 uncultured Odoribacter sp. | reverse complement strand
CATCATAAGAATATCCTAACAGATTGACAGACTCAGGAGATGCCCAACGGTTATAAAATTGTGTTCCCCAAATTCCTGCACTTCCTATACCATATCCCCCTGAATTCCATACAAGGTCTGCATAGGCAGAAGCTTGATGGAATCTATTTGTCCATATTGCTACTTGACAAGCTAAACCATAAGCAGAAGCTAATGTAGCACGACCGTACTTTTGTTCAATAGGTAAATCACCTACTCCATTCCAATTATAGCCATGACGCAACATACTCATAGCCTTCTTAGCATCACTCGTAATCACTTCCCAAACTTTTTGCTTATCTGCAGGCTTTAAAGCAAGCGCTCTTAATTCCTCCTCTGTTAATGCTAATGAATTCATTTGAACAGTAATACCATTTTCATCCACATAAGTAACATTTTCAGAAATATCTTCCAAAAGCAATGGAAAATTTTGAAAAGTACGTACTAAATGGAAATAGCACAAAGCTCGAACAAAATAAGCTTCACCATAATAAGCATTAAAATCAACAGTACTCATTGTTTTATCTAAAACTTGTACATCAGCAATATGCTCTAACTGACGATTACAACGAGCAATTGCTTGATAAATACCATTATAATTAGTATAAGGATTCAATGATGTTACATTATTATTAACAAATTCAGTGACATAAGCATCAGCACCTTCTTTACCTACACTTACCATGTCTGCTCTAGCAGATCCCCACAATAAAAATTTATGAGCCTCAGGAGCTAAAGCAGCATAAATACCAAAAGCTCCTGCATTTAGATCATTACGATTACGATAGTAATCTCCCTCTTTTAAACCATTTTCAGGATTCAAATCATAAAAATCGCAACCTGTCAACATTCCAATACTGAAAAACAGTACAAATAGTTGTTTTATATAATTTCTCTTCTTCATCTTACGTTATTCTTTTAGGTATATATTATAAGGCAATCTTTACTCCAAAAATATAAGATTGAGGATTTGGACAAGATCCTGTATCTACTCCTCTTAACAAAGGATTCATAGAAGAATATACTTCTGGATCAAATCCTTTATAACCACTTACTGTCAAAAGATTATTACAATTCACAAATACATCTAATCCTTTTAAAAATCCAGAAGTTTTCTTCAATGGAATTTTATAATTTAATGATATATTTTTCAATTTTAGATAACTACCATCTTCCACCCATTTATCAGAAGTATTAAAATTACCAGATGGATCACCATAAGCAGCACGAGGCATATCGCCTCTTCCTGGTGCACTTTCCGAAACCCAACGATCCATGACATCTACAGATTGATTACTCATATCTTCCATCGAATGCATTTTCTGATCCAAAAGATTATAGACATCATTACCATAGCTATATGAAAAGAGAATAGATAAAGCTACTCCTTTGTAAGAAGCTTTTGTTCCAAAACCTCCATAGAAATCAGGAAGAGGAGAACCGATAATCTGCATATCTTCACTATTAATTATTCCATCCTCAGTAACATCTTTCATTTGATAGTCTCCAGCTTCATAAAATGTTCCATCTTTACGCCTAAGCTCATTCACCTCTGCAGCATTTTTAAAGACTCCCAATACTTTATAACCATAAAATGAACCGATCTCATCGCCTTCACGTGCAATCCCAGTAAATTTATCCATCGTGTTAATGATATCGCCATTACTTAACTTTGTCACTTCATTTTTCAATGTTGACACATTAGCAAATGCCGACCATTTGAACTTATCGTTCTCTAGAATATTCACATTCGCTGCAATTTCAATCCCTTGATTCACGACATCTCCATTATTTTCAAATTGAGGATCCAAGCCGACTTCAATCGCAACTGATTTCTGCGTTAATAATCCATTGGTTTTTCGGTAATAATAGCCAGCAGATAATTCAACAAGATTTGAAAATAAACGTGTATTCACTCCTACTTCATAATTATTAGTTATTTCAGGCTTGATTTCATCATTTTCTACATTTCCAAAATACACTCCTCCATATCCCAAATAAGTAGTTGGTGCATAAAGTGAATGCTGATAAAAACCACGAATATCACTGTTACCTGTTCGTCCCCAATTCGCATAAAAATCAGCCTGATAATCATCCATTTGTAAGACATTGATTCCAAGGTCTACACCGCCATAAATAGTCCAACGTCCTTCTACTCCAAAATTTGACGAACTTTCAGCTCTAGCATTCCCTGATAAAACAGCCCAATTTTTATAATTAAGATGACCGTTAAGATAAAAAGACAACATATTATGAGTATAGTTCATATTGCCAATAGAGTCCATTGTTCCACCATTCAACGTTTCAAAGTCATCAGTGGCAGCATTAATCCTCCGCCCATAAGTCATTTTTTCTTCTTCAGTTTCAAGCACAAGTCCAGCTTTCCCAACATATGAAAGATCAGCATTGATTTCCCCCTTCATTTCAGAATAGGTGTCCCATCTCAACATAAAATTACTATAATTACGCTTTGAATTCTGCCTTTCTCTATTTTCATCATTTACAATACCATAAGACAATCGACTAAGTTGCTCTATTGAATTATTATAAGAAACTGAAAAATAGGTTGCTAAAGCTAACTTCTTGTTCATTTGCCAATTCGCTTTAATGACACCATCTACTTTATTTTCATTACCCGTTGTCTTTGAATTATCTTCAAAAATAGCTGGATTACTTTTACCTAAAACATCTTCGTCAGCTAAACGTTCAATCCTAATACCATTGTCATCATACTGATTACGAGACATGAAAGGGGCTTTAGTTAAAGCGAGGTATATAGGATTAATATCCCAATCAACTCCCTCACTAAGGAAACGAGATGTTCCATAAGAATAAGATAAATAATTAGATATATTTATTTTAGGCGTAATCTTATAATCCATATTAAAGCGCATACTGAAACGCTGATAATTAGCAGATTCAATATTCTCGTCTTCGGATGCATAACCCAAACTAAACATATATCTAGTATCACCGTCTCCACCACGCATCTTAAACTGATAATCATTAAACATTCCTGTCTGCTTAAATTCATCCAACCAGTTTGTATTGTGATTGTATTTTTTGTGATTAGGATCGAACAAGATATTATTTTCTAATTCCTTCAGTGTTTTTCCCATCAACTGCATATACTCATAAAGATATCCCCGATAAGTTGTTGAGTTCATTACATCATAAGAGAAATCAGTCTGAGTAAACCCTACACGTGCCACAAAATCAATCGAAGCTGCACCAAATACCCCCTTATCTGTAGTCACATTAATGATTCCATTACTAGCACGTCCTCCCCACATAGAACTCTCATATCCACTGCGTAGAACTTTAACTCCTGAAACATCCAAAGGATTAATATAACCAATGTTTGATTGGGCTAAACCGGATACAAATGGAGTTAAAAAACGAGTTTGTCGAACAGGAACTCCATCCACAACAATATAAGGAGCAGCAGATATATTTACTGTATTCAGTCCTCTTAACATCAAAATACCCGCATTCCCAACAAAACCACTTCGAGAGGTATATACTCCCGTTTCTCGTCCCATTAAAGCCTGATCAAAAAACAGGTCAGCATTATTCATGTATATGTCTTTCCAATTCCCAGTAACTATTTCTGGTATCTTCTCCATTTTTGAATGATCAAGAACTGCTCTGCTCTGTTGCTTTTGTCCTTCATTCTGACCTATACAGACAGAAGAAAACAATAGCATAACAGACAATGTCTTAATATATTTTTCGTATATTTTCATAATAGATATATTTAACTTTATTCTTAAATTATTCTTCTACAGGTATTAATTCAATAGCATCCATAAGCATATCACAACAAGCAGAAGGATCTCTATTTAATTTAATAACCTGAAAATACAAAACAACTTTACCACGTTGATTTACAACTATTTTCCCCATCTTTTTTTCAGATAAATTAGTCCAAGTATCCCAAGCCTTGTCTCTAGTATCCATCACTAAATCATCACCTACAATCACCCCATCGTAAATCATCAGCAAATTAGCACGAGCACCTGTAGCATATACCATCTTCACTTCGTATTTCCCGCTCATAACATCTGGTATTTCTGTCCAAAAGACATCTCCAACTTGTTGGCTATCCAAACCACAAATAGGAGGTTTTTTATCCCTATGAAAACTTGCCGTTCCAGTATCTTCATTTATTATAGCAGGAGCCTCTGCAAATACATTCACTACAACACCATTAGCGGTTGCACCTACCAGATTGTGAGTAATTTTACCTGGAGCAGCTTCAACGATAGACAAAACGGTATCTAATACATGAAATACTCCATTAGAAGCTACATTATTAACTCCATCAGTTGTAGATTGACTAAATCCATAAACTGTATTTACCCACATTTGATCTTCCTCATCAATATTAAATGTAAGATATTCTTGGTTATACATCGGAGTTACTGCTCTTCCATTCAAAACGTCTGAAAATGAACGTTCATCGTAGATAACGTGATAATTAATCCAATTTGCTTCATTCTCCAAAGCATCTCGTTGAAAGTTATATTTTTCCAAAATGTGATCTGGCTCTACAACTAAAGTAATTGTACTATCCTTCAAATAAGACGTCAATCCATTGTCATCAAAAATATCCAACATTGTAGTGTACTTTCCTGAGTTGACCAACATATCATAAACACTAGAAGTAGGAGGTAATAAAACTTCGTCAACAATATTTATAAAACCATTAACGACATTAATATTAGCCTCTTTAACCGTTGATACTCCATTTAATTTCACAGCATTATAACCTCCACGAATATCAGCAACTAAATAATAATCTTCTCCCATTAAAGTCGGATCATCTAGTACTCCTACTTCAAAAGAGTTCGTATTAACCTTTGCATCAACAGCCATGTATTGAAGATAATCCAACCAAAATGTCGGTTCACGCTCGCTTATTTTAGTGATCTTAAGTTGCTTAAACAATTTCTCAAATGCAGAATTCATTGGCATAAAAACCGTGTATGTACCTGCTGTAGAAATCACTCCACTAAATTTTGAATAATCACTCAACTCTTTATAAATAGATAGATCTGGACGTGTTTTCAGGTAATCATAAATCTGCATCTTATCTTCTGAGTCATATCTCAGTCCAGTAAAATCATCCTTACAAGAAAGAATAAATACAGTTGCTATACTGAACATTATGATACTCAAAGCTATTTTGATTTTTTTCATTTCCATTTTTTTCATTTTTTCACTGATTCAACATTAATTCTTATCTGCATAATAAGCTTTTTGCTCCAAAAGAGGATTATTATCCACTTCAGATGTCAAATAAGGTAAAAACCAACTTGCAGGATCTTTTAAACGAGCACGCATCGTTTGTAGTTTTACCGTTGCTGATGTGTATTGTGCTATCCGCTCTACCAATAATTCAGCTGTTTCATTCCTTCTAGCCATCCTCACCATGCTAAACCATTGTTTTCCTTCAAAAGCCAATTCTGTAATTCGTTCTACTAGCAATTTATCCATAAAAACGTCCCCAATTCCAAATTCTCCAACTATAATTTCTTTTAATCCTGTTGCTCTACGAATAACATTAATCGCCTCTGCTGCTCCTTCATAATCCCCTAACATGGCTAAGGCCTCTGCCTTTATCAATAAAATTTCTCTATAACGGTAAAAAATAAAATTCACCGTATTTTGATTGATACCACTTCGAGTTTCTCCAATAACAAATCCTGGAGTCTGTCCAACATATTTAAAAACAGTGTACCCGCTTGACATTCCACCGCCTCCTGATGATTCACTAATATTCAATGTTGTTCCCATCGTTCTGATAGTGTCAGTAAAAGAGCTCTCTCCAACTCCTTTATAAAGCTTACTTACATTCTCGGCATATCCCCTAAAATTACAAAAATACCATGCACTAGGCCCATTAAACAAGCCATATAGTGGACTGACTAATCCTGTTTCCACATACTGGTACTCAAAAATTGACTCTGCTGAGTTTCCTTGTGCAAACATAGAAAACCAATCCACATCTGTCGCAGTAAGCATTGAATTTTCATACACTGCATCTAATTGTTCGCATAAAGTAACACAAGCTGCATAGTCTCCTCTCCAAAGTTTAACATCAGCCCAAATAGCTCTCACAGCATTTTTAGTGATTCGCCCATAACGCTCTGTTGGGTTTTT
>CAMRAP010000102.1 GCA_947039985.1 uncultured Odoribacter sp. | reverse complement strand
GGATATGTGATTCAAGTACAACATAGTAATAATTTATTATCTGTTTATAAACATAATTCTGTATTGTTGAAAAAACAAGGGGATTATGTTCGTGGCGGAGAGGTTATAGGAGGTGTGGGAAATACGGGTGAAGAAACTAGTGGACCACATTTACATTTTGAATTATGGAGAGCTGGTAATCCACTTAATCCAGAAGATTTTATAAAGTTTAAATAGATGAAACATATTGCCATATTAGGGTCTACGGGCTCTATTGGAACACAGACTTTACAAGTCATTGAAAAGAATTCAGATCGATTTTGTGTAGAGGTACTAACGGCGAATAACAATGTCGAACTCTTGATTGAGCAGGCATTGAAATTTAAACCCAATACAGTGGTTATTGCCAATGAGGAAAAGTATTCTTTGCTAAGAGATGCTTTGGAGCATGAAGATATAAAAGTGTATGCAGGTGCAGATGCTATTGCTCAGGTTGTTTGCTTTCCTCAAATCGATTTGGTAGTGACTGCTATGGTGGGATATAGTGGTTTGATACCAACGGTTGAGGCTATAAAAGCAGGGAAAAATATTGCTTTGGCAAATAAAGAAACCTTGGTGGTTGCTGGGGAGTTGATCACTCAATTGGTTGAAAAGCATAAAGTGGCGATATTGCCAGTGGATTCTGAACATTCAGCCATTTTTCAATGTTTGATTGGTGAAAAACACAGCCAAATAGAGAAATTAATCCTCACCGCTTCGGGTGGTCCTTTTAGAGGAAAAGATAGAGCTGCCTTGGAAACAGTCAGTTTAGCCGAGGCTCTAAAACATCCCAATTGGACTATGGGTGCAAAGGTGACTATCGACTCTGCTTCCATGATGAATAAGGGTTTTGAGGTGATAGAGGCAAAATGGTTGTTTGGAATGAAGCCAGAGCAAATAGATGTTGTGGTGCATCCTCAATCTATTATTCATTCTATGGTTCAATTCACTGATGGTTCGATAAAGGCGCAAATGGGAGTTCCTGATATGCGTTTGCCCATCCAATATGCACTTGCTTTTCCGGAGCGTATTGCTGCTAATTTCGGTCGTGTAGACTTTAATATCTGTCAAAATCTAAGTTTTGAGGAGCCTGATATAAAGACCTTTCGTAATTTAGTATTGGCCTATGAAGCGATGAATAAGGGCGGGAATACTCCTTGTGTTTTGAACGCTGCTAATGAAATCGCAGTAGATGCTTTTTTGCACGAAAAATGTTCTTTTACAGCCATGTCTGATTTGATTGAATCAACTATGGCAAAGATTGATTTTATTGCTTGTCCAACTATAGATGATTATATTGAAACGGACAAAATGAGTAGAATGATTGCCAGAGAGCAACTCACAGTTTTTAATTTTTAATTTTAGTTGATATGGATATTTTTATAAAAGTCGTTCAGTTGTTATTGAGTCTTTCTATTTTAGTTCTTTTCCATGAATTTGGACACTTCTTTTTTGCAAAGTTGTTTAAAACGAGGGTCGAGAAATTTTATATGTTTTTCAATCCTTGGTTCTCTTTATTTAAGTTTAAGAAGGGTGAAACGGAGTATGGAATAGGCTGGTTGCCTTTGGGTGGTTATGTGAAAATTGCTGGAATGATGGACGAATCTATGGATAAGGAGCAAATGTTGCAGCCTGCACAGTCTTGGGAATTTAGATCGAAGCCAGCTTGGCAAAGGTTATTGATTATGATAGGAGGGGTGACCGTCAATGTATTATTGGCATTTGTTATTTATATTGGTATATTGTTTACTTGGGGAGAGTCTTATTTACCTGCAAAAAACGTAACTAATGGTGTTACTTGTGAATCGATATTTACCGATATGGGGATGCAGAATGGAGATAAAGTGGTTGCATTAGACCATATAGAGGTCGATCGTTTTTTTGATATTGTTCCTGACATACTTTTAAATCTTCCTAAAACGATTCAAGTTGTACGCAATGGGCAAAATGTATCGTTGGATATTCCTGAAACCTTTATACCTGAATTGCTAGAAACATCATCTCGTAGCTACAGTATGAAATTATTATTGAGTCCTCGTATCTTTGTGGATGGAATTGTGATTAAGGATTTTGGAGAGTATTCTCCAGCCTTTGATGGAGGAGTTAGAAAAGGGGATAAAATATTGTCAATAAATGATAGTAGTTTTCAGTATCACGATGAATTTACAAGCTTAGTTCAAAGTAACAAAGGAAAGCGTGTAGAGGCAACTGTCTTGCGTGGGACTGATACCTTGGCTTATGATTTCACAGTCGGAAGTGATGGTTTATTAGGTGTTTTTATCGAATTGCCAGCGCAAGATTTAGAATTCGTAACACGTGAATACTCTTTATTGGAAGCCATTCCTGCTGGTGTTGAGGAGGGAATCAATCAGATTGGATCTTATTTAAAACAATTAAAACTACTTTTTTCACAAGGAGATCAAGCCGCTAAATCCATAGGAGGTTTTGCATCCATTGCTAATATTTTCCCCAGTGCTTGGAATTGGGTTAGTTTTTGGAACTTAACAGCTTTAATTTCTATAATGTTGGCTGTGGTAAATATATTGCCTATACCTGCACTTGATGGTGGTCATGTGTTATTTTTGTTGTATGAAGTGATAACACGTCGCAAACCGAGTGAGAAATTTATGGAATATGCACAGATTGCTGGAATGATATTTATTTTTGGTCTTTTTATTTTGGCAAATGTCAATGATGTGATTAAATTTTTAGGCTAGAAAGTTGTATGATATTTTTAAGAAGACAGATGAAAATAGTTCTTATATCTTTACTTTTATGGAGTAGTTTATCCGCTTATGCACAGCATAAGGAGATAAAATGGTTAAGTGTTGAAGAAGCTGAGCAGCAAAATAAAATAGCCCCCAAGCCATATCTATTTGATTTTTATACAGATTGGTGTGGTTGGTGTAAACAGATGGATAAAACGACCTATGCAAACCCAATTGTGATTTCATTTATCAATAACAACTTCTACCCGATTAAAATCAATGCAGAGACAACTGATACTCTTATTTTTAAAGGGAAAGTATATCCTCCAATGGCCAATGGAAGAAAATCTGTCAGCAGTTTGGCTGTGGAAATGCTAGGTGGTAAATTATCTTATCCGTCTACTGTTTTTGTATATGATACAGCTAAAATTAATATGGTCGTTCCAGGGTATATTAAGACAGTGACGATGCAGGGATTTCTTGTTTTCTTTGTGGAAAATGTGTGGAAAACAGCGAATATAAATACTTTTTTAGCAGATTTTGAGAAGGTATTCACTGTTACAGATACCATACAAAAGGTGGATACAGTTGACTATTGGACTTCGTTTCAAGATTTAGCCGAAAAACAGGAGAAGAAGAAAAAGAAGATATTACTTTTTCTGGATGCTAAGTGGAGTAATTCCAGCAAAATAATGAAGCAATTGGTGTTCACAGACTCTCTTTTTGCAGCGAAAGCAAAGGAGAAGTACTATTGCCTCAATTTAGATGTACAGTCGCAAGACACCATTACTTTTATGACGCATACTTTTCATAATTCTGGTACTCAAAACAATAATATTCATCAATTAGCAGTAGCACTTAGCAATAAGATATTAAAAGTGCCTGCTATCTATCTTTTCGATGAAAATGGAAAGCTCATGGAGAATCTTTTTTATTATTTGGATAAAGGGAGAGGGAGTCTGATTTTAGAGTATATGGGAGATGATATCTTTAAGAATATGAATTGGAATGACTATATAAAGATGAGGTCAAAAGAGACCTTTTAAAATCACGTTCTAAATCACCTCATAGAATAAGGTTACAACTTGTAATTTTGTGTAATACTTTTGTTTGTTATGTCAGTATAATGTTATAACTTTATAAGGCTTATAAATATTGTTATTATGCTGTTTCGTTGTTTGGTTTCTTCTCTGTTTTTTCTTTGGTCTGCTGTGTCTTGTGCGCAACAGTCTACTCAGACAATGGATGTCAAGTTTCAGCAAATTGCCTGTTATAATGTAGAGAATTTATTTGATACCTATGACGACTCCTTGACTAGGGATGAAGAATATACTTATGAGGGGATGAAGCGGTGGACTAGAAGTCGTTATGTCGATAAAATCAAAAAGATAGCACAAGTAATTGAGCGAATAGGAGATGGTGAATGGCCTTTAGTAGTAGGATTGATAGAGGTGGAGAATAGGAGAGTGCTAGAAGATCTTATTCATAAAACATCTTTGGCTGAGGTAGATTATGGTATTGTTCATCAAGATTCTCCCGATAGAAGAGGAATAGATGTTGCCTTATTATATCGTAAAGAGATCATGACGCTTGTTCATCAAGAATTTTTACGAGTAAATTTCCCCAAGGCTTCAAAAATATTCACCCGCGATATTCTTTATGCAAAAACTGTTGTTGGAACAGATACGCTTTATTTTTTTGTTGCTCATTTTCCATCTATGTGGGGTGGTGAAAAACAGAGTGAGTGGAAGAGGGAAACAGTGGCAGCAGTATTACGACAAAAAGTGGATTCTATTTTTGCTGTAAATAAATATGCTGATATTGTGATTATGGGAGATTTTAATGGAAAAGCGAATACCTCAGCACAAAAAGTGCTTAAAACACAAAGTTCTGATAAGAAAATACGTCACGGTGAGTTGTATAATACCAGTTACTATTTACTCAATAAAAGCTATGGGAGCTATAGATATAAAGGACGTTGGGAGACGATTGATCATATCATTGTTTCAGGTAGTTTGATTCGTGGGCAAAATGGAATGAAATGCGACCGCAGGATGTCTATATATAATGCCGATTTTTTACTGGAAGAGGATAAGACCTACTTTGGGTTCAAACCTCTTCGTACTTATAGTGGGCCACGTTATATGGGTGGATTTAGTGATCATCTGCCTGTATATATCAATGTGCAATTTCCCTGATTTCAAAAAAAAGCACTATCTTTGTTTCCTATGTTTTAACTTTTAAAAATATTGTAATGTCTAGAGTTTTAATTATTGGTGCCGGAGGTGTTGGTACCGTTGTTGCACATAAGGTTGCAAATAATGAAGTTTTTACTGATATCATGTTGGCTAGCCGTACAAAGTCAAAATGTGATGAAATTGCTGCGGCAGTTGGAGGTAATCGTATTAAAACAGCTCAGGTTGATGCTGATAATGTCCCTGAATTGGTTGAATTAATGAAGGCATTTCAGCCATATATTGTGATAAATGTGGCGTTGCCATATCAGGATCTAACCATTATGGATGCGTGTTTGGAATGTGGTGTAAACTACCTAGATACAGCAAATTATGAGCCTAAAGATGAGGCGCATTTTGAATATAGCTGGCAGTGGGCTTACCAGGATCGATTTAAAGAAAAAGGGTTGATGGCTATATTAGGTTGTGGTTTTGATCCGGGTGTATCTGCTATTTTTACCGCATATGCAGCAAAACATCATTTTGATGAAATTCACGAGTTAGATATCGTTGATTGTAATGCTGGAAATCATGGAATGGCATTTGCGACAAACTTTAATCCAGAGATTAATATTCGTGAGATTACTCAAAAAGGTCGTTACTATGAAAATGGCGAATGGGTGGAAACTGCTCCCTTGTCGGTGCATCAACAAATCACTTATCCTAATATCGGAGAACGCGATTCTTATCTGCTTTTCCATGAAGAATTGGAATCTTTGGTAAAACATTTTCCAAGCATTAAACGTGCTCGTTTTTGGATGACTTTCGGTCAAGAGTATTTGACTCATTTGCGTGTTATTCAAAATATTGGAATGTCGCGTATTGACGAAGTGGAGTACAATGGAATGAAGATTGTTCCATTACAGTTTTTAAAAGCTGTTCTACCAGATCCAAAATCATTGGGTGAAAACTATGAGGGACAAACTTCTATCGGTTGTAGAATCAAAGGGATAAAAGACGGAAAGCAGCGAACTTATTATATTTATAATAATTGTGATCATGCAGAAGCTTACAAAGAGACGGGTACGCAGGCTGTTAGTTATACAACAGGTGTTCCTGCTGCATTAGGTGCTGCTATGTTTGTTAAAGGTTTGTGGAAAGGTGCAGGAGTATTCAATGTAGAGCAATTGAATCCAGATCCATTTTTGGCAGAGTTGGGAGAACAAGGATTACCTTGGATTGAAAAATTTGATATCGACTTAGAGGTATGATAGATAAAGATAGTATTCTGAATCATTGGGATGTATCAACACTACCTTCACCAGCTTATGTGCTGCATGACG
>CAMRAP010000101.1 GCA_947039985.1 uncultured Odoribacter sp. | reverse complement strand
GAATGGATAGATCTTGGAACTTCAGTATTAGATGGAAGCAAAGCAAAGCAACCTCTTACTTGTGGATTAAACAAAGTGGTGACAGCGAAATACCTGAAAATCACGATACTACAGGCTAACAATGTAGGATCTGCAATAATTGGATCAGTAGAGGTTAATGTATTGGTTGATCAATAATAGTATCAATTAAATAAATAAAAGAAGTAGGTATTCATTGGCATATCCATATGAATACCTACTTCTTTCATTTATTTAGAAATAGGAAAAAGGGGGAAATCCATCAATATAAAAGCGGGAAGTTCAATATGAACCTCCCGCTTAAAAAAAAGACTAAGTCTTCTATTATTTGTTGAAGCGACGTCCTTCAAATACAGCAGATTCACCTAATTCCTCTTCTATACGAAGTAATTGGTTGTATTTAGCCATACGATCAGAACGGCTCATAGAACCTGTTTTAATCTGTCCTGAATTAGTTGCTACTGCGATATCAGCGATAGTAGCATCTTCAGTTTCACCTGAACGATGTGAAGTTACAGAAGTGTAACCTGCACGGTGAGCCATTTCAATAGCATCCAACGTTTCAGTTAATGTACCGATCTGATTTACTTTAATCAAGATTGAGTTAGCACATTTTGTATCGATACCTTTTTTCAAGTATTCAACATTAGTTACGAATAAATCATCACCTACTAACTGACACTTATCGCCAATCTTAGCAGTCAACATTTCCCAACCTTTCCAGTCAGCTTCATCCATACCATCTTCAACTGAATCGATAGGATATTTGCTGATTAATTCAGCTAAATATTCTACTTGCTCTTCAGAAGTACGTTTTGCGCCATTAGGACCTTCAAAAAGTGAATAGTCATAAACACCACCTTTGTAGAATTCAGAAGCAGCACAATCCAAACCGATCATTACCTCTTCGCCTGCTTTATAGCCAGCATTTGTAATAGCAGTAATAATAGACTCTAAAGCGTCTTCAGTTCCTTTCAATGTAGGAGCAAAACCGCCTTCATCTCCAACAGCAGTACTAAGACCACGATCGTGTAATACTTTTTTCAAAGAATGAAAAATTTCAGCACCCATACGAACTGCTTCACGGAAAGTTTTAGCACCTACTGGACGTACCATAAACTCTTGGAAAGCAATAGGAGAATCTGAGTGAGATCCACCATTGATGATATTCATCATAGGAACTGGTAATACTTTTGCATTTGTTCCACCGATATAACGATATAAAGGGATTTCTAAAGCTGCTGCTGCTGCTTTAGCACAAGCTAAAGAAACACCCAACATAGCATTTGCACCTAAGTTAGATTTATTTTTTGTTCCATCTAATAAAATCAAAAGACGGTCGATCGCAACTTGTTCTGTCACATCAAAACCCAATAGTGCATCAGTGATAACAGTATTTACATTTTCTACAGCCTTCAATACGCCTTTTCCTAAATAGCGAGACTTGTCTCCATCACGAAGCTCGATTGCTTCATTTTCACCTGTTGATGCTCCAGATGGAACAGCTGCGCGTCCCATTACCCCACTTTCAAGGGTTACATCTACTTCAATTGTTGGATTTCCACGAGAATCTAAAATTTCTCTAGCAATAATGTCTACAATGTGAGTCATAATTTTTATTTGTTTAGAATGTTTTCTTAATTCGTTAAACGATATTTTTTTTACAAAGATAAAAAAATATCATTATCTCTCCTATAATATAATAAACTAAAAATCAATAAAGCGGAACCCTTAGGCTCCGCTTTATCTATGTTAATTCAAAATAGAATTACTCTGCTTTAGAAGCTGCTGGAGCTTCTTCTACAACAACCGCTTCTGTTACTTCTTCAGTAGCTACTTTAGCTGTTGAAGGGCGACGACGACGAGTCGTAGTTTTCTTCGCTTCTTGTTTTACCTCAGTATAAGTTGCATTGAAATCAACTAATTCAATAATACAAGTTTCTGCATTATCACCTAAACGGTTTCCTGTACGTAAGATACGTGTGTATCCACCTGGACGATTAGCGATTCTTGGTGCTACTTCACTGAATAATTCAGTGACAGCTTCTTTTTGTCCAAGATGACTGAATACTAAACGACGAGAGCTTGTACAATCGTTCTTACTTTTAGTAATCATTGGTTCAAGATAAATCTTGAGGGCTTTCGCCTTAGCTACTGTCGTACTGATTCTCTTGTGAAGAATCAAAGAAGTAGCCATATTTGAGAGCATAGCCTTCCTATGAGAGCTAGTCCTGCTCAGATGGTTGAATTTCTTCTTATTGTTCATGATGTTATTCCTTATCTAATTTATACTTAGAAATATCCATACCGAATTCAAGGTTATTATCTTCCAACAAAGCTTCTAGCTCAGTCAATGACTTCTTACCGAAGTTACGGAACTTAAGCAGATCGTTTTTGTTGAAGTGACATAACTCGCCAAGTGTCTCTACCTCAGCAGCTTTTAAACAGTTCAATGCACGCACTGACAAATCCATTTCAACAAGCTTAGTCTTTAACAACTGACGCATATGAAGCACTTCTTCGTCAAACTCTTCATTACCATATTTATCTTCTGTTTCCATCGTGATTTTCTCATCTGAAAACAACATAAAGTGATGAATTAGAATCTTTGCTGCCTCTTTTAAAGCATCGGTAGGATTAATAGAGCCATCCGTTTCGATTTCAAACAATAACTTTTCATAGTCTGTTTTTCCTTCTACACGATAGTTCTCTACTTCATATTTTACATTCCTTATCGGAGTATAAATAGCATCAATAGGAATAAATCCTATCTCTGCATCAGTTGGCATGTTTTCAGTACTAGGTACATATCCTCTTCCTTTTTGGATTGTGATTTCTATTTGAAAATTCACAGAAGTATCCATATTACAAACAATTAAGTCTGTATTGATTACCTCAAACCCAGTAAGGAATTTATTGATATCCCCTGCCTTAAAAGCTTCCTGACCGTTGATCAAGACTGTCAACTTCTCATCCTCAACATCTTCCACAGTTCTTTTAAATCGAACTTGTTTCAGGTTTAGGATAATCTCAGTAACGTCCTCGATCACTCCAGGGATAGACGCAAATTCATGATCGACACCATGTATTTTTATACCAGTAATCGCAAAACCTTCCAATGAAGATAGTAGGATTCGGCGTAGCGGATTACCAACAGTGATTCCGTAACCTGGCTCTAACGGACGAAATTCGAATTTTCCGAATTTGTCTGTTGATTCGAGCATAATTACTTTTTCCGGTTTCTGGAAAGCTAATATTGCCATATCTTTTTTTAGTTTTTAGAGTACAATTCTACAATTAACTGCTCTTTAATATTTTCTGGAATATCAGATCTTTCCGGAACATTCAATAGTTTTCCACTCATTGAAGCTCCATCCCATTCTAACCATGAATATCTACTAACACCATTGCTGCGTAAACTTTCTGTAACAACTTCAAGAGCTTTTGATTTTTCACGCACTGCAATAATCTCTCCTGCTTTAATAGAAGCAGATGGAATGTTACATACACCACCATTTAATGTGATATGACGGTGAGAAACCAATTGTCGTGCTGCTGCACGAGTAGGGGCAATACCTAAACGATACACTACATTGTCTAAACGACGCTCTAGTAATTGTAATAATACTTCACCAGTAATTCCTCCCGAATGTGCTGCTTTTTCAAACAAGTTACGGAATTGTTTCTCTAGCAAACCATAGGTGTATTTTGCTTTTTGCTTCTCTTTTAACTGAACTCCATACTCAGAGATCTTTTTTCTACGACGAGCGATACCATGCTGCCCTGGCGGATAATTTCTCCGCTCTAGTGCCTTGTCTGGCCCATAAATGGGCTCACCGAACTTCCTTGCTATTTTAGACTTAGGTCCTGTATATCTAGCCATTTCTAATTTCTTTTTTTGTACACTATTCTTCTACTATTACACTCTTCTACGTTTCGGAGGACGACATCCGTTGTGCGGAAGCGGAGTAACATCAACGATTTCAGCTACTTCAATACCACTTGCATGGATTGAACGGATTGCTGACTCACGACCGTTACCTGGACCTGAAACATATACTTTAGCTTTACGCATACCTAAGTCGAATGCTACTTTCGCGCAATCGGCTGCAGCTAGTTGAGCTGCATAAGGAGTGTTCTTTTTAGAGCCTCTAAAACCCATCTTTCCGGCCGAAGACCAAGAAATCACTTGACCATTTGAATTGGTCAATGAAATAATGATGTTGTTAAATGAGGAATGAACGTGTGCTTGTCCCACGGCTTCTACTTTGACTAGCCGCTTCTTGTTACTTGTTGTAGACTTCTTTGCCATAATTCAACTCAATTATTTAGTTGCTTTTTTCTTGTTTGCAACAGTTTTCTTCTTGCCCTTTCTAGTACGAGCATTGTTCTTTGTGTGCTGACCTCTTAACGGTAAACCAATACGATGACGAATTCCTCGGTAACAACCGATATCCATCAAACGCTTGATGTTTGTTTGAACTGTTGATCTTAACTCACCTTCGACTTTATACGTTGATCCAATGATCTTACGTATAGCCCCGAGTTGATCGTCATTCCAATCTTTTACCTTAAGGTCATAATCGATGCCTGCTTCACTTAAGATAGCACGAGCATTACTTCTTCCTATACCAAAGATATAGGTTAAGGCTATTTCTCCTCTTTTATTAGAGGGTAAATCTACACCTACGATTCTTGCCATAAATCTTTTAACATTTTACAGATTAATGATTACCCTTGACGCATTTTAAACTTAGGGTTCTTCTTGTTAATGACGTATAAAACGCCCTTTCTTCTTACAATCTTACAATCGTCATTACGTTTTTTGATTGACGCTTTTACTTTCATAATTCTTAAATTTGAATATTCACATATGTATATATCGACAATCTAACTCTCAAACTTCCCTACAATGGAAGACTTCAACAATTAGACAACAAAATATCAATTTTTATATCGAAATGTTATCCGACCTTTTGTTAAATCATACGGAGACATATCAACTCTTACTCTATCCCCTGGAAGGATTTTAATGTAGTGCATTCGCATCTTTCCAGAAATATGAGCAATAATTACATGCCCGTTCTCTAATTCTACTTTAAACATTGCATTTGATAATGCTTCTGTTATCACTCCATCTTGCTCTATTGACGGCTGTTTTGCCATATATCAATTATTTAATTTAGATTTTAATTGTTCTTCCAAAATAACATAGAAAACAATCCTATCATTTATTCAATACTTCCTCTACATATTCAAATGATGACAAAATATCGACACCATCTTTTTTAATTGCTATTGTATGTTCAAAATGAGCAGAAGGTTTGCTATCTTTCGTTTTGATAGTCCAACCATCATCTTCTTGATAAACATGATGTTTGCCCAAATTAATCATTGGCTCTATAGCTATCACCATTCCCTCTCTCAACTTCACTCCTTGTCCTTGTCGTCCATAGTTTGGAACTTGTGGTTCCTCATGTAATGACTTTCCTACTCCATGCCCAACCATCTCTCGAACAACTGAAAAACCTTTTGCCTCACAATGAGACTGAACTGCATTTCCAATATCTCCAATTCTCAATCCCACTACAGCTTTTTCAATTCCTTTATATAAACTCTCCTTTGTTGTCTTTAACAACATCTTCACCTCTTCAGATATCTCCCCTACTGCAAATGTGTATGCACTATCTCCGTAATAACCATTTTTCAATGTTCCACAATCAATAGATACAATATCCCCCTCTTTTAAAAAAGCCTTGTTAGAAGGAATACCATGTACAACTGTATCATTTACAGAAATGCAAAGTGAGTTCGGAAACCCACCATATCCCAGAAATCCAGGTACGGCACCATGCGATCTAATAAATGCCTCTGCTATACGATCAAGTTCTAATGTAGATATACCTGGACGAATGTGTTTTGCCACTTCTCCCAATGTCATCCCTACTAAAAGATTACTCTCCCTTAATAGTTCTATTTCCTTCTCGTTCTTTAAAAAAATCATGCCACAAAATTACAAAAAAAATCCAATAAACAAAATTATAATAAATTCGAAGATCTGGAACTGATATTCAGTATCCCAAACCTTCGAATTCTATAATTTAATAAGCCGCTGGCCCTCCTGGATTTTTTCCTTTTATACGTCCTGTTTTCATTAGTCCGTCATAGTGACGCATTAATAAATGAGACTCAACCTGCTGTAAAGTATCTAGTACCACACCTACAAGTATCAATAAGGATGTTCC
>CAMRAP010000100.1 GCA_947039985.1 uncultured Odoribacter sp. | reverse complement strand
TGGAGTTCAGACGTGTGCTCTTCCGATCTTAAAGTACCTGGATCTATATTGATATATGGATCTAATTTCTGAATTGCAACTTTATAACCTCTTGCTTGAAGAAGTTTTGCTAGGGATGAAGCAATAATTCCCTTCCCCAATGATGAAGCAACTCCCCCTGTAACGAATACATATTTTGTTGACACTGTATGTAGATTTTATTAAATTATCAAAGTGGTAAAGATAGTAAAAATAAAGGAGTAAATAGTATAAATACAAGGTATGTATAAAAAAATACGATTAAGAAAGAACTTGGTAAAGAACTTTCTTAATCGTAAAATATAAAAGAATAGATATTGAATTAAATCAAAGAGTCTAAAGATTTAAGTTTCTCCTTTAATAGTTTTAGGCGTTGCTTCGTTTCTTCGATCTTAGCGTTTAAGCCCTCAAGTAATCCTTGTGATCGATTTGATTTGGCAAAAAATCCCATATTGTTTTCCCATGTATTTATATCTGATTCGAGTAGTCTGATCTTTGCAACTAGTTTCTCTCTTTCATTGACGATTTTAAATGCTTTGTTGTGACCAGAATCAAATGTATTTAATTTTGATTTAAATCTTTCTAAATCACGGTCGAATTCATCCAAGTTTAATTGGTCAAACCATTTATTGATAAGTGTTCTAAACTCTTCTTGTATCGTGTTTTTTGCTTTCAATGGAACGTATCCAATCTCTATCCAGCGCGACTGAAAAGCTTTTAGATTTTTAATATCTTCTTCGTTATTGCCAGAAAGAGTGAATTGCTTGATTTCTTCTATTATTGCTGTTTTTAATTCCAAGTTTTTATCTTGTTCGGCATCAATGTCTTTGAAGAATGCATTTTTATTATTGAAAAAAGTGTCGCAAGCAGCACGAAATCTAGTCCATACTTTGTTGGAAAATTTTTTCGGAGCAGGGCCAATTTTTTTCCACTCTTTTTGGTAAGAGATTATTTTATCGGTAGTAATTTTCCATTCAGTACTATCTTTAATAGCTTCTACTTTTTCACAAAGAGCAATTTTAAATTCCAAGTTTTTATCTTGCTCTGTATGTGTTGCTTTATAGAACTCGCGTTTGCGATCAAAAAAAATGTCACAAGAATGGCGGAATTTCTTGTAGATTCGATTTCTCTCTCTTTGTGGAACAGTTCCTGAATGTTTCCACTCTTCTTGAAGATCAATAATTGCTTTGGTTGTATCATTCCATTCTGAGATAGCCTTGTATTCACCTGTAGATAGTGCTTCTGCTTTTTCACAAAGCTCCTCTTTTATTTTTAAATTATCTTCTTGTTCTTGTCTTAATGTTTCAGAGAAGCTATGATATTTTTCGTTAATTTTGCCAGTTGCAATTTTAAAACGTTCCCATACTGCCTCTTTTTGCTCTCTCGGTGCAGGGCCAATCTCTTTCCAGCGTGTATGTAGGAGCTGTAGTTGTTTGAATGAGTCAGAGGTGTCATTTTCTTCAATCAATGTCTCTGCTTCTTCACAAAGAGAAAGTTTTGCGTCTAAATTACGCTTTAGGTCTAAATCACGAAGTTCGTTATTGATTTTTATATAGTTATAGAAATTTTCAACGTGCAAATGGTACGTCTCTAATAATCCATTTAATTGTGCTTGTGGCACCATACCTGTGTTGCGCCAATGATCTTGTAAATCACGAAACTCTTGAAACGTTTTGTTGACTGACTCTTCTTTTTGGATTAAAGCTTTGATATCTTCAATAATACCTTGTTTAATTTTTAGATTTTCCTCGCGTTCAGCTTCTATTTGACGATGAACGGCACTTCTTTTATCTCTATAAAGTTTGTAGAGTGCATTGAACTCTTCTTTGCTCTTATTATCGTATTTAAAACCTTCTGGATTATCTCCGTCGGAAGTAAAAGTAGCAAGTGCTTTGTTGTATTCTTCTTTATATTTTGATTCGAATAGTATAGGTAGGCTATCCATTATCTGTTTTATGGATGAAAGCGGATAGTCATTAACTAATTTTTGAGTTTGGTTAACAATTTCTTCTGTTGTAAGTATAGAAAAATCAACATTCGGAATCTCTTGGTTTTCTTTTACAACTTCAATAGTGATTTCTTCTACTGGCTCTGTAATAGTCTCATTCACTGAGACTTCCGGATTGACAACTTGTTCTTCCAGATTTAAGCTGTTTTCTTGCTCCATAATTTATTCGCAGTTAAGTGTATGTGTATCATTTCGATACATAAAGGTTTTACATGAATATTTAAAAATTCAAGGTATCCAATACATGAATTGGAATCACGAAAATAATTAATAAATATGAAAAAGACAAATTAAAATGACTATTTGCAACGGATGCTATTATATTTTAATTTAAAGAGCCTATCTTTGAGTCTTTAAAATTAATGAAAAGATATGTTGTCACGCGCTTTATTTCGTTTGTTATGGTTGTATAGTTGTCTGCCTTTGAGGGTACATTACTTTTTTTCTGATATCTATTATGTAGTTGCATACTACATGGTTAGGTATCGTCGTCAGGTGGTGCGAACAAATTTGATAAACTCTTTTCCAGAAAAAGAATTATCAGAGATTATTCAAATAGAAAAGAAATTTTATCGGCATTTATGTGATTTATTTGTGGAGATGTATCGCCTGTGGCATATGTCTGAAAAGGAGGTGCGTAAACGTTGCGTATTTACCAATCCAGAGCTTCTTCAAAAATATTTTGATCAGGGGAGAAGTGTAGTTGGTGTATTGGGGCATTATGGCAATTGGGAGTGGTTGACTTCTTATGGAGTGTGGATGTCTGATGAGATAGATTTTTACACCTTATATAAGACTCTGCATGATCCTGTTACAGATAAGACAATGCGTGATATTCGTTCTCGTTTCAAGGCTAAGCCAATTCCTCGTCAAGATCTTTTGCGGAAAATAGTTAAAAATAAACGAGAAGGTCGTTTGTTTTTGACTGCATTTGTTGGAGATCAGACTCCTAATTGGGCAAATTTGAACTTTTGGATGAAGTTTTTAAACCAAGATACACCTGTTTTATTGGGGACTGAAAAGATAGCTCGTAAATTTAATTACCCCGTAATATCACTACGTATGCGTAAAGTTAGACGTGGTTATTATGAGGTCGATTTTGTGGACTTATGTGCAGATCCTCAATTGTTAGAACCTGGTGAATTGACACGTATGCATACTCAAATGTTGGAAAAATTTATCCGGGAAGTGCCCGAATTATGGTTGTGGTCTCATAAGAAATGGAAACACACTCGAAAAGAAGCAGATATTAAAGATGAGTCGATCTTGAGTGATACCGATTCTTGTCAAGCGAGTAAAGATTAAATGTGAAATGGCAAAAGTTGCAGTTATTATATTAAATTGGAATGGTGAAAAGCTTTTGAAGCAATATCTACCTTCTGTGATAAGGAACACAAACAAGGAGCTAGGGCGTGTTATTGTTGTGGATAATGCTTCGGATGATGCTTCGGTGGAGGTTATGAGGCAAGAGTTTTCTCAAGTCGAGCTGATTTGTTTCGATTCCAATTATGGATTTGCTGGCGGATACAATAAGATTATAGAGCAGATAGGGGAGGAGATTATTGTTTTGTTGAATAGTGATGTAGAGGTGTCGGAACAGTGGCTTGAACCCTTGGTGAATGCCTTGGATAAATCACCTGAACTGACTGCTGTTCAGCCTAAAATTAAATCTTGGAGGAATAAAGAGCAGTTCGAATATGCTGGTGCTTGTGGTGGTTTTATTGATCACTTAGGTTTTCCTTTTTGTCGCGGGAGGATAATGGATGTTGTAGAAGAAGATAAGGGGCAATATGATGATGCAATTGAAGTTTTTTGGTGTAGTGGTGCAGCTTTGTGTATTCGTCGAGCAAGTTATCTTGAAGTTGGAGGTTTAGATGAATGTTTTTTTGCTCATATGGAGGAGATTGATATGTGTTGGAGAATTCGCAATAATGGGGGAAAATTAAAAGTCTGTCCTTCATCTGTTGTATATCATTTGGGTGGAGGTTCGCTCCCCATGAATCATCCTCGGAAATTGTTTCTAAATTATCGAAATAATCTGTTGATGCTTTATAAAAATTTGAATGCAAAGGAGTGGAGAAAAGTGAGATTTTATCGTTCTTTTCTAGATCTTTCAGCTATGATTGTTTTTCTTATGAAAGGAGAAATAGGCAATGTAAAAGCTGTATTTCAAGCATATAAAGAGTTTGGGCGAATGAAAAAACAGTATCATCATACAGAAAATACAAGAACAGATCCTTGTATATATCAAGGAAGTATTGTGTTTCAATACTATTTGAAAAACATTCGTCTGTTTTCTCGACTGTGGAAATAAACTTTTATACGGAAAAATGTTTACCTTTGCAAGCAAATTTTATGTAGATAAGCTGATATCATGCAATATACTCTTTTAGGGAAAGATAAGAATAGTGAGGCGCGTTGTGGTGTATTAAAGACTGCACACGGAGATATACACACCCCAATATTTATGCCAGTGGGGACCGTTGGGTCTGTGAAAGCAGTTCATATGCGTGAGTTGCGTGAAGATATTGACGCAGAAATAATTCTGGGGAATACATATCATCTTTACTTGCGACCTGGAACAGAGATTCTAGAGGCAGCAGGTGGTTTGCATAAATTTAATGGATGGGATCGTCCTCTTTTGACTGATAGTGGTGGTTTTCAGGTCTTTTCATTGACTGATACAGGTCGGAAGATAACAGAAGAAGGTGTCACTTTTCGTTCCCATATTGATGGGTCAAAACACCTATTTACTCCAGAAAAAGTAATGGATATTCAGCGCTCTATAGGGGCTGATATTATCATGGCTTTTGATGAGTGCCCTCCTGGAAACAGTGATTACAAATACGCAAAGAATTCACTTGAACTGACTCAGCGTTGGTTAGAAAGATGTGTTGCTCGTTTTGATAGTACAGATCCATTGTATGGTTATGAACAGGATTTATTTCCCATAATACAAGGTTGTGTTTATCCTGATTTAAGGGAGAAAGCGGCAGAGCACGCTGTTTCTCTTGATCGAGCTGGATATGCGATAGGTGGATTAGCGGTTGGTGAACCAGCAGAGGATATGTATGCGATGATAGAGGTCGTAAATCGGATATTACCTAAAGAT
Organism: uncultured Odoribacter sp.; assembly: GCA_947039985.1. Taxonomy (GTDB): domain Bacteria; phylum Bacteroidota; class Bacteroidia; order Bacteroidales; family Marinifilaceae; genus Odoribacter. The sequence goes on along the minus strand of CAMRAP010000100.1, from coordinate 1,377 downwards.
AAACCCCGTTATTTGATGGGTGTAGGTACTCCTGAAAATATTTTAGAAGCAATAGAGCGAGGTGTGGATATGTTTGATTGTGTGATGCCTACTCGGAATGGGCGGAATGGCATGATTTTTACAACCGAAGGAACGATTAATATAAAAAATAAAAAATGGGATAGAGATTTTTCAAGTATAGATCCTGCTGCTTTATGCTATGTGGATACGGATTATTCAAAGGCTTACGTACGCCATTTGATTAAATCTGATGAAATACTTGGCCTACAAATTTGTTCTGCTCATAATTTAGCTTTTTATTTATGGTTGGTAAGAGAAGCTCGAAAACATATAATGGAAGGTGATTTTGTGACCTGGAAAAATCAGTTGTTACCTAAAATTACAAGAAGGCTTTAATAGCAATTTCAGAAGTATGAAAAAATTAGATTTATATATTATTCGGAAGTTTCTAGGAACATTCTTTTTTTCAATGATATTGATTATGGCTATTGTAATCGTATTCGATATATCTGAAAAAATGGAAAAGTTTATAGAAAATGATGCCACTGTTAGTGTGATCATTTTTGATTATTATAAGAATTTCATCCCTTCTTTTGCGAATATGTTTTCATCTCTATTTACTTTTATTTCGGTTATATTTTTCACGTCTAAAATGGCGAGTGATACTGAAATAATAGCCATTTTGAGTACCGGAATAAGTTTTCGTCGTTTTATAGTGCCCTATTTAATATCAGCTACGATCATTGCTGTATTATCATTTTTATTGGGTGCCTTCATTATTCCTAATGCGAATGGAAAGGTAATAGAATTTGAAAAGGTGTATATGGGGAAACGCTATGCGAATAGAGAGCAGCATATTCATCGTCAAATATCACCTGACACCTATATCTATATGTCTTCGTATTCTGCATCTTCAGGTGTGGGATATGATTTCTCGATAGAGAATTTTAAGGGTGATATATTAATTAATAAAATGACTTCTTCTCGTATTGTTTGGGATAAAGATAGTAGTAGATGGATTATTCATCATTGGAAATTACGTGAAATAGATGGAGATCATGAAAAATATACAACGGGGCCACGTTTAGATACATTGCTAGATTTTTTACCGACTGAATTCTCTGAGGATCCTGAGAAAATAAAGGAGCAGCTTACTTTTACAGAGTTGGATGACTATATAGATCAGATGAGATTGCGTGGTAGTTCTAATATTGTGGAGTTTCAGACTGAAAGATACAAGATGATAGCCAACTCTTTTGCAACCTTTATATTGACCTTGATAGGGGTCAGTCTCTCTTCACGTAAGGTTAGAGGAGGAATGGGACTGCATTTAGGATTAGGTTTGACTTTGAGTTTTTCGTATATTCTGTTTATGCA
>CAMRAP010000099.1 GCA_947039985.1 uncultured Odoribacter sp. | reverse complement strand
GATATTTTCAGAAACGTTCTCAAGTCAACTACCTGATTTTATCTCGTTTGGTAAAGTTAGAGCTTCGTATGCAATTGTAGGTAACGATTGTGATCCTTACTTAACAACTGCAACTGGATACTATCAACTAGATAACACATTTGTAAATCCTGCTGATGGAAAGGATTATCCATATTATAAATTCGACTCTAGTTCGTTGCCAAATATGGATCTGAAACCAGAAAAGCAACATTCAATAGAGCTTGGATTAGATATGAGATTCTTTAACAATCGTTTCGGTTTTGACTTTGCTTGGTATAAAGCCAACACTAAAAATCAAATCTTAGCACTTACAATGCCACAAGAAACTGGTGTTTCTACACGTTGGATCAACGCAGGAAATATCGAAAACTCAGGTATTGAGCTTCTTGTTAATGCGGCTGTTATTGAAACAAAAGATTGGCAATGGGATCTTACATTTAATTACACACGTAATAGAAATGAGATTATATCGCTTGCTCCTGGTGTAGACAAATATAAACTTGCTGGTGGTGGTGCCGATACTGAGGCTTGGGCTACTGTTGGAGGTGCTTATGGCGATATCTACACAAGTTACGCTTTCGCAAGAAATGACGCTGGACAGAAGATTTTAAATCAAGACGGATCTTGGAGACGTTCTGGAACTAGTGAAAAAGTTGGTACGTTACAACCTAACTTTTTGGGAGGACTTGTTTCTGGACTTTCATATAAAGGCATAAGTATGAATGTTGTTATTGATGCTCGCTTTGGTGGAGATATTTTCTCAGGAACATATAACTACGGAACATCTAATGGTATATTAGCTCACACATTGTATGGACGTGATCAAGAAAATGGTGGTCTTGAAAGAGTAATGGAAGACGGACGCGTGGTACATGATGGTATGATTCCTGATGGCGTATTCGGTCCTGGTATTAAAATTGGAGACAAAGATGTTTCAGGCATGAGCTATCAAAAAGCATACGAACAAGGTATTGTAGAGCCTCTATCGGCTTATAAATACTATGGTAGTCTTACAGACTGGGGTACTGGTATCCGTGAGGCATCTATCATGGAGTGTTCTTGGGTTGCTTTACGTGAAGTATCATTCCGCTGGGCTGTTCCACAAAAATGGGCACAAAAGCTTTATATGCAAAGCATAAACGTAGGTGTAGTGGCTCGAAACTTAGGCTATTTATACAACAGTCTTCCTGATAATATTCACCCTGAAGGATTAAATACAATTCAAAGTTCTGAATATTACGAAAGTGGAGGTGCTGCTTATACACGTAATTTTGGTTTTAACGTTAATGTTTCATTCTAAAATCAATTTAATGATGAAAAATATTAAAAGTTTTCTAGTTGGATTTCCAATACTACTAACAACACTCGCTTCTTGCGAATCATTTACAGAAATAAATAATAGTGTAGCAACTGTATACGATATCGAACCCGTAACAATGCTCTATCAAGTTCAAAATAATGCACAAGGTGTAGGATCTACATGGACCGACTCTTACGCTTGTAAACTGCGTTGGATGCAATATTGTTCGAATATTTGGGGCTATAGTCAAACTAATTTTACCTACTTCTCTGGAAGTATTGGCTCGGACCTCTATAAGGAATATATCAATATGGGCGGATATGCTCGCCATATTGAATATTATATCACTTCTAAAAATGAAGCTGATCTACCGCAATATTCGAACTTGATTGAGGTAGCACGTATTATGCTAATATATAAAGGGATAGTAACTTCAGATATGCACGGTTCACTTGTATACACTGATGGATGGGGACTACGATCAGGCAAGCCTGAATTAGACAAACCCAAATATGAATCACAAGAGGTTCTATTCGATATTTGGGATAAAGAGCTTAAAGAAGCTATTAATAAAATGAAGACTGCATCAAATCAAAAAAGTCTAGTAGGATATGATTTGGCATATAATGGTGAGATAACTCGTTGGATCAAGGCAGCTAATGGCTTGAGATTACGTATTGCGACACGCTTACTTAAAAGAAATCCTGAAAAAGCGAAAGCTATTGCAACTGAGGTGCTTGCTAGTGATATAATGAGTGAAAATAAAGATGGTTTAATTTTAAAATTCGACAAACTATACACAGAAAAAGGCGATTGGCATTCAGTTATTGATATGGATAGAGCTTCTGCTCCGTTTATGGAGTATCTAACAAAATACGAAGATCCGCGTAAACGTATATATTTCCAAATCAATAATCTAACACCTGAAAACATTGCTACATTCAATAGCCAGCAAACAGATCCTAAAAAAATGATCCCAACAGATTTTACACGTTGGGAAGGTGGAACTGTTAGTTTCGATGAAAGAGCAAGCGACAAACGATATACCTCTCAATCATTGAAAGATGGTACAGATATGCGTGCAATGAATAAACCTCAAACACGTCTATGGAAAGGTATGCAAGACAAAGGTAGTGGCGGTTCATGGTTCCCACTACTAACTTATGCTGACTTTTGCTTTATGGCTTCTGAGTTTGTTTTAGAGAATGTTCCAAGTAGTCAATCTGCTCAAGCATGGTATGAAGCAGGTGTAAAATCATCACTCTCTCAGTGGAGCGAAATTGGTGATTATTGTAAAATAAACGAATACGAAGCGATTACTAATGACGAGATTTCTCGATTCATTGCTCAAGAAGGAATTGCATGGAATCCTAGTATTGCCAAAGAGCAGATCTATTGCCAAGCGTATGTAGAACATTTCAAAAATAACAACGAGGCATGGACTTTGTGGCGTAGAACAGGATATCCAAACCAACAATCTCAAATCGTAACATTCGACAAAGTAATGATTAATAATAGTGAGCAACAAGTGCCACGCCGTGTACGCTTTTCGTACCCGGTAGAAGGAGTTCCTAACTATGAAAACAAATACAATTCGATCGAAGAGATGACTAAAAACCCTGAATTTGGACAAGTAGTCGATGAGTTTGGTCGCCACTGGTGGGATAAAAAATAGTGTTCACATCTGAAGAATAGAAATATTCTCGAAACAGAAAAAAGAGCTGTCATTAAACATACAAGTTAATGACAGCTCTTTTTAGCATTTATACTCAACGTACGAATATAAATATTGACAATGCATGCTAGTGATAAGCATTAAATAAAACAACCTGATTTAGGGATAAGATCGGAAATAGACAACTAGATCCAGTTTATTACATCCTATTAATAGCTAATCAATATAAGTAATGCTTTTTATTTTACAGCCTCAAATACAATCGCTTGCCCACCACTTGTAGCCATTACTATGCTGTGCGTATCTTTAGATGTTACCTGTTTCTTCTCTATTTTGTACGATGTAGGATTTGTTACCCAATCAGCATCATCGCCATCGGCATAAATTGTTGCTTCGTAAGTTTTGCCATCTTCTAAGAAATCTAAATTGATATCTAATGTACGTGCTTCGGCGTTGGTGGCAGCGCCTAAGAAAAATTTATCATCAGCTTTACGCACTACGGCTATGTACTCACCAATCTCTCCTGCTATGGCTTTAGACCAATCACTGTCTGCATCGAAATCTACAAAGAATTGGAAAGCTGGATGCCCCTCGTAATTCTCTATCATATCAGATGCCATTTGAAGCGGCGAATATAGGATAACCCACATGGCAATCTGCTTTGTTAGGGTTGTATTTACGCGGCTATTGCCTTTGTCGTTGTCGTTCCATTTGCGGCGATTGGGCGAATTTTTGCTTTTCTCTAATGTTACATCAAATGTACCTGGGGTATAATCCATTGGTCCAGCAAGGATGCGGGTAAATGGTAGTAGTAGATAGTGGTCGGCAGGGTTTCCTTCGCTCCAAGCGTTCCACTCCATGCCGCGTGTACCTTCACGAGTCATCATGTTGGGGTAGGTTCTGCGGATACCAGTTGGTTTGATGGGTTCGTGTGCGTTAATTGTTATTTCGAACTTTGCTGCATCTTCTACTACTTTTCTATAGTGGCGCACGCCGTACTGACCGTGGTGGGAGTGTCCCGCTTTGAATGCTCCTGCATATCCTGTTTTAACGCTGTGGATGCCGAGTTCTTTATACCACATAAAAGATTTTTCAAGTTGATCTTCATAGTTTGTGATGAATCCTCCTGTTTCGTGATGTCCAATAATTTCTATTTCTTTCTCTTTCGCATATTTGGTGATGTATTCGATATCGAAATCGGCATAAGGCTTTGTGTAATCAAACTTCTGACTGCCTCCCCAGTTTTCCCAACCTTCGTTCCATCCTTCAAAAAGTACGCCTTCGATGTTGTGTGCTGCTGCAAAGTCGATGTATTTGATTGCATTAGCTGTTGTTGCTCCATGTCTTTCGTCCATCACCCATGTTTCAGTACCTACGTGCATGCCCCACCATACGCCAATATATTTCATTGGTTTAATCCAAGAAGTATTTGCTATTTTAGAGGGTTCATTTAGGTTCAAAATCAATCCCGAATTGATTAGGTCTACAGCTTTATCACCAATTTGTATGGTACGCCATGGGGTTTGGAATTTGTTAGCAAGTTTAGCTTTAATTCCATCAGGCCAATGGGCTAAATGAGATTTCAGTGAACGGTTACCGTTGTGCTTTATAGTCATTTCGGGGAAATCGGTTAATGCTGCCTCATGTATAGAGAGGTAGGTACCATCTTCCGTTTTGAGGGTGATGGGGGTGTTGGCATTGTCCAGAGAGTCAAGATCCATGGTTCTATAGAGCAGCTCATAGGTTTCAAAACTTGCAGGGATAGACCATGATTTGGCTTGTGGTGTTATATTGAACGCTGTAAGTTCGTCTGTAATAAAGATTGAATCTGCATTTGCTACATCGTATTGATAACGGAATCCAACGCCATCGTTGAATACTTTGAATATTAGGTTTAAGGCTGTTTGTTTATTTGATAGCTCAACCAGTATTTCGTTGTAATGGTTGCGTATCTCCTTATTTTCACCCATGGCTGTGTCCAAATTTCGTCGTGTGTACTTACTTTAGTATCTACTACGGCAAAATCATTGTTTAGGTTTACTCCATTCTTTTCTAAGAATCCTAATGGAGCGTTTTCAATAAGCGTTTTCCCATCCTTTGTGATTGTGTAGGATAGATCGCCCTACTCTTGCACGGCTATTGTTACATCTATTTTGCCGTTTGGCGAACTAACTGTAAGTACGTCGTTACTACAAGCAGGTAAAATAAGGAGAATAAAAGCAGTTACAAGAAGTTGCATTTTCTTGATTGGAGAATGATGTGTCATTTGATTTTATAATTTATGTTTTGGCTAACCCAAAGGTAGAAATAAAATTGGTAACTTGCTGTGTATTACAAAAATATAATATACTGCCTATATTTATAGAAAAAAATTACTGGGTAACGCATATTTTAAGAGCACTTTCAGTCAGTCAGTAAATATATTGATAGTGCTGTTTTCAAAGGAGGTACTTCACCTTCTAAAGGCTATCTCAAGTTGAATTCAGCAATTAATAGTTTTAATTATAGAACTCGTTTAAACTTTTCTTCTTTTATTTTTCCGAAGAGCAATAACCATAAATGTGATGTAATTCATCGATTTCGTAAGTTTTTACAATTCTAAAATCTAAAAAGAGAAGTTTAAATGAGTTCTATCATTCAATCCAGTTGAAAATCTGAATTAATTATTAAATTTGCCTAAAATCAATCGTTATGAGCAAAGGAGAAATAATCATATACCAAACAGCTGATGGGGTTACATCTCTTGATGTAAAATTAGAGCAGGATTCTATTTGGCTAACACAAAAGCAAATAGCAGAGCTATTTGGAACTAAGCGTCCTGCTATTACAAAACACTTAAAAAATATATTCTTATCAGAAGAATTAGATGAATTGAGCATATGTTCCATTTTGGAACATATGGGTAATGATGGTAAACAAGGTTATAAAACCACATTTTATAACCTTGATGCTATTTTGTCTGTTGGCTACAGAGTGAACTCAAAAAATGCAACTCAATTCCGTATCTGGGCAAACAATATATTGAAAGAGTACCTTGTTAAGGGGTATGCTATTAACCAAAGAGCGAAAACCGAACAATTTGAAGAGCTAAAAGGTGCCGTAAGGTTGCTCACAAATGTTCTTGATGGTCAACAATTATCAGCAGACGAAGCAACGGGATTACTCAAAGTTATCACCGATTACACCTATGCCTTAGATACTTTGGATAAATATGATTACCAAAAACTGGAGATAGATGGACTTACACCAAGTGATAGCAGTTTTCACGCAACTTACGAGAATGCAATGGAAGCTATCTATGTTCTTCGTAATAAATTTGGGAGTGGTGGCTTGTTTGGCAATGAAAAAGACGAATCATTTAAAAGCTCCATTGGACAGATATACCAAACATTTGCTGGAGAAGATCTATATCCGAGTATTGAAGAAAAAGCAGCTATGTTGCTCTATTTAGTAACAAAAAACCACTCTTTCAGCGATGGTAATTAGCGAATTGCAGCATTTCTATTTCTCTGGTTTATATATGCAAGCACTATATTCACAATATAAATCAATTCACACAAAACACTTTATAAAAAAAAATAAAATGGTAGAAAAAATAAAAATAACCAAATTGCATCCATGTGAAT
>CAMRAP010000098.1 GCA_947039985.1 uncultured Odoribacter sp. | reverse complement strand
GTCATAATTGGCTTTGCGAAATACAACTTTAGCGCCGTTCGCTAATGTCCATTCGACAGCTTTTAATTCTGGAACTTGCTTGGTTTTTGTAATTTTTGAACCGATTAACTCTTCGTTGATAAGTGCTGCATCACTAACGGCATCTACGTAAGGAGTGATCTCTGCTTGGCTCACTTTTCCCAAAATTGACACTACCTCTTCTTCTGTTAAATGTTTTGCATTTTCACTAGGACCTGTGATAGCCACTGTGCGGTTCTCTTCTGTGTTCCATTCTTTTACTTTGGCATTAACTTCCTCAAGGGTGATTGTAGGGATGATTTCATTGGCAAACTTATGATAATAATCAGTAGACACCATCGGCTCTTGTTCTAAGAAGTGGTTTTGCATGCGTCTAATATGTCCTTCGCTGTTTGCCTTGTCTTTTTGTTTATAAGAGGACTCTAAACTAACAAGCATATTTGTTTTTGCTCGTTCTAATTCACTAGCAGTAAATCCAAATCTTTTTATCCTTTCATTTTCTGTTACTATCGTTTCAAGAGCGATGGCTTCTTCATTGGGTTTTGCTGTTGTTGCGACAGCATAGGTGCTATATCCTCTGACAAATGCTCCAAAATAGATGTAACCATTGACGTATGGAGGGTTTGCTTGTTGCAAGATCTCGCTAAGACGAGCATTGATCATGTTGTTAAAAAATGCATGTATAAGAGAGTTCTTCAAATGCAAATGTGTGTTTTTTGACTCTTTGTTTGGTGCTATTGTGCTTACTTGAATAGAAGAGCTTGTAGCTTCTTTGTCAGTAGCCAATACATAATACATCTCATCATGTGCAGGGATCTCAAAAGATGGGCGAGGACTTGGGTTTTCTACTGCTGGTATTTTTGAAAAAAGGGCTTTCACTTTTTCTTCCATCTCTTTGACATCAAAATCTCCAACAATGGCGATTGCTTGTAAATCAGAACGATACCATTGGTTGTAGAAGTCTTTGATGGTTTGATATTTAAAATTTTGTATCACATCTAAAGAACCGATCACATCTCTCTCTGCATATTTTGATCCTTTGAATAAAACAGGGAAAAGTTGTTCGTTAATTCGAGCTCTTGAATTCCGACGAGTTCTCCACTCTTCTGTAATAACCCCTCTTTCGGCGTCAATCTCTTTGTCGCTTAGCGTTAGGTAGTTCGACCAATCATGTAAAATTAGTAAACAAGTATCCAGTAATTTGGGATTCGTTGTAGGTACAGCACTAATGTTATATACTGTTTCATTAAATGCCGTATAAGCATTTAAATTTCTTCCAAAAGCAACTCCATGTTTTTCTAGTGTTGTAATAATCTTTTTTCCGGGGAAATTTTTTGTTCCTTGGAATGCCATATGCTCCAAAAAGTGAGCTAAACCATTTTGGTCATCGTTTTCCAATAAGGCACCAACGTTTTGGATAATATAAAAACTAGCTCGCTCTTTAGGCTCTTTATTATGTCGTAAATAATAAGTCATACCATTGGGTAATTTTCCTACAACCATCTCTGGGTCATGTGGTAGTGGTGCGTCTAGGTTTGTTTGTGCAAAAACTGCTTGTATAAATAGCAAGCAAGAAAATGATAATAAAGCAATTGTTTTTTTCATTTGTGCGTTAATTTTGTTTTAATTGATCGTACGAATAGATGTACAATGTCTTATTCATACTCGAAACAAATGTAGCCTTATTAATGTATTTACGATAAATGAATAAAGTTTTTAACTTTCTTTAAAAGAATCGCTCTCTGTGAAAAACAAATAAATACGAGAGGTGATTCATTTAGATTGTTTTGAAAATCAGTTGCTATCACAAATAGGATGTGCTTGCTATTATTTAAATGACCGTTTTTTTAACAGTATGTAGTGTCTTTATGTTTTTCATGCAAAATATTGATATGTAATAATTTATATTTATCTTTGCAATCGAAATTTTACATGTATTTCGGCTAAAAAAAACGGTCGTTTATTTTGGTTTTATCGAAAAGCCATGAGGTGGTGTTAATGGTTTTAGGTTTTTAATACGCTGTATTTTAGTTGTATGAATGATTCGTGAAGAGCTGTTATAAGTAGAGTAGATTAAAGTATAAATAAGTATTTTAGTGAAATATGACAAAAAAGAAAGTAAAGGAGACTGTTAATATTAGATTTAAGGTAAATATTATTTTTAAGTTTTTTTTACGCAAGATACGTGATAGAACTGTAAAATATGACTTAACTACTAAGTTGAGTCGCATTAATTAATTTAATTAATCAAAATTATGAAGAGACAACTTTTAGGTAAAAGTATTGGGTTCTTTCGTCACTTTAGGTGTCGATTCCAAGTAATGCTTCTGTTGTTTATGTTGTGTGGACAACAAGGGTTTACAAGTCCACTGCTAAATGAACATACTGCTATTAAGCGGAGTCGTATTGAATCTAAAGCAGAGGTAAGTGTTTTGCAAACAGAACAAGTAGAAAAAGTCAGTGGAGTCGTTAAGGATATAGATGGCATTACTCTACCTGGTGTTGCAGTTGTACTGGTTGGAAGTATGAGAGGAACTGCGACGGATGCAGATGGAGTGTTTGCTATTGAAGTACCCAAAGGTACGGATGTCAGATTACTATTTTCTTTTATAGGCATGGAAAGCCAAGAGATTGCTTACAAAGGAAAGCCACTTCAAGTGGTTCTTAGAAATTCTTTGGAAGAATTGGATGAAGTGGTCGTGACTGGACTTTTTGAACGTAAAAGTGAAAGTTTTACAGGTTCTGTAAGCACATATAAGGCGAAAGATTTAAAGATGATAGGAAAGCAAAATATTTTGCAATCACTTAAAACTTTAGATCCTTCATTTAATCTCATGACAAATAATGAATTTGGTTCTGACCCTAACCAATCTCCAGATATTGAGATTCGGGGAAAAAGTTCAGTTGTTGGAGTTAAAGGTGCATTTGAAAATGATCCCAATCAACCGTTATTTATTTTAGATGGATTCGAGACAAGCATTCAAACAATCTTGGATATGAATATGGAGAGAGTCGAATCCATTACACTTTTGAAAGATGCAGCTTCAACGGCAATATATGGTTCTCGTGCTGCAAATGGTGTTGTTGTTGTTGAAACAAAAAGTCCAGCGGCTGGAGAACTTCGCATCAATTACAACGCAGATTTCTCTATTTCTATTCCTGACTTAACAGATTATAATCTGATGAATTCAGCTGAAAAACTAGAATTTGAGCGTTTGGCAGGTGTTTATACTTCAACAACAAGTGGTTCTCAGAAGCCTCAATATGATTTAGATAGGACTTATAATCAGCGTTTGAGTAGAGTGAAAAGTGGAGTCGATTCATATTGGTTAAGCTCTCCTGTGAGGACAGGAGTTGTGCATAAACATAATCTTTATTTAGAAGGCGGTGATGAATCGATGCGTTATGGTGCAGGTATTAGTTATGCAGGAACAAATGGTGTGATGAAAAAATCAGATAGAGATGTCTTATCTGCAAACTTTGATCTTTTATATCGTAAAGGTAAATTTAGATTTACGAATAAATTAAATGTAGATCATACAACTAGTCATGATCCGACGATTGGTTTTGATGAATATGCTGATGCAAATCCCTATTATGTGAAACATGAAGACTTCGCTTTGCTAGAAATGAAATCAGAAGATAATAAAGCTCTTCGTTATGTCTCTAATCCATTATACGATGATCAACAAAATAATTTGAATGAAAAATCTTATTTTAGTGTAACCAATAATTTACAACTAGAATACGAGCCTCTTCAATCCATGAAAATTAGAGGGCGATTTGGTATTACTAAATCAAACGATAAAATAGAGGTTTTTAAATCTCCATATTTAGGAGAATACCTTATTCTGAAAGATGAAAGTAAGCACGGATATTATACAAAAAGAGATATTAATAATTTGTTATACAATGGAGATATTACGGTTCAATATGGACAAGCATTTGCAGAGAAGCATTTAATTAATTTCGTTGGAGGTGCAAGTTTTGATGACAGCGAAATGCAATTTGACGAATTTGCAGTTGAAGGATTTATTGATGATGAACTTCAAAATCCTACTTTTGGAAATGAATATCCTGAAAACTCTAAAGCAGATTATGGTTCTCAACATCAACGTGCCATGAGTTTGTTTGCCAATGCAGGATATTCATATGATAATCGTTTCTTGATTGATGCTAATATTCGTTTAGATGGAGCAAGCCTATTTGGATCCTATAAAAAATACACAACGACTTGGAGTACGGGTGTTTCATGGAATGTGCACAACGAAAGTTTCCTTAAAAAACACGATGTGATTAATTTATTAAAGTTGCGTTCTTCTATTGGTAATCCAGGGAATCAAAGTTTTGGTAATTTCAATACAGCTAATACATATGCTTATGTTACGAATCTACAAAATAGTTTTGGAATAGCAGCTATTATAGCAGCTTTTGGAAATCCAGATTTAGATTGGCAAAAAACATTGGATCTTAATGTTGGACTTGATATTGCGGTATATAGAAATCGTTTAAAAATTTCGGCTGATTTTTATCGGAAAGAGACCGATCCATTATTGGTTATTGCCAGTGCTGCATCATCAACTGGTCAGACGCAATTTGCAACAAATTTGGGTGGACAGTTAACGAAAGGAATTAGTGGGACAATCTCATACTCACCAATCTATCGTATTGCCGATAATTTTATTTGGACCATAACAGCTAATGCAAGACATCAGGTGGCAGAATATATCAATATTGGAAATAGTTTGGATCATATGAACACAGAGTTGCAAGGTGGAGGAACTTCGCTGACCCGTTATAAAGATGGGGGGTCTCCTACTGCTATTTGGGCTGTGAAATCAGCCGGAATTGATCCTATGACAGGGCAAGAGGTGTTTTTGACAAAAGAAAATGAAAAAACATTTGATCATGATTATAGCAATGAGGTTGTTGTTGGTAATACTGAGCCTAAATTAGAGGGGGTTGTGGGAACATCACTTTACTATAAAGGTTTATCATTTAGTGCTTTTTTAAGATACAGAGTCGGTGCTGATATATTTAATTCTGCTTTATATGATAAGGTTGAAAATATTACAGCGGATACTTGGACCAATAACTTAGATAAACGTGCCTTAACTGATAGATGGCAAAAACCGGGAGATGTTGCCCAGTTTAAAGGCATAGGCCTTGTTGAAGAATTAGACCCCATGAGTAATCGATTTGTACAGCGCGAGAACTCCATTGTTGGAGAATCTTTTTCCCTTGGATATGAATTTAGTGGAGCAAAATGGTTAGAGCGTGCAAAACTAACCAATGTAGTGATAAAAGCTTATATGAATGATATATTCAGAGCTTCAACTGTTAAAGCAGAGCGTGGTATCGAATATCCATTTGCACGTAGTGTATCATTCGCATTGAACCTAACTTTTTAATTTTAATGATATGAAAATATTTAGATATATAGTACTTGCTTTATTATTATCTACTACTGCTTGTGATAGTTGGTTAGATATAAAGCCTGAAGATAGAATCGAGGAGGATGATTTGTTAAAAAATGCTGAAGGTGTTTATCGTGCATTAAATGGTGTTTATTTAGGTCTGTTGGATAGGGCTCTGTATGGGGAATCTTTAACATATGGTACCTTGGATATCATGGGACAATTGTATAATATCGAAGGAGGAAATACTTCGAAACATTTTTATAAATGGGTGGCTTATTGGGATTATAAGCAGCCTTTAGTAAAGATTTCTTATAATGACATATGGAAGGCTGCATATGCCAAAATAGCAAACATTAATAATTTATTAGTCAAAACAATACCTCTTAAAGATCAATTTGAAGTGGCTGAATATAATCAAATTAGAGGAGAGTTATATGCACTTAGAGCATTTTTGCATTTTGATATGTATCGGATGTTTGGCCCCATGAATTATGCGACTACTAAAGATAGTAAAGCTATTCCATACTATACCAAACAAACCAATCAACCCGAACCGATATCAACGGCAGAGGAGGTTATGGCATATGTTACTAATGATTTAACAATAGCTGAAAACTTATTGATAGATGATGAACTTTTTGCTGATACCGATAATTATTTAAGAAGGTATAGAATGAACTATTTTGCTGTTCGCGCATTGCAAGCACGTGTTGCTTTATTTAAAGGGGATACAAAAATGGCCTATCAAATGGCATTGGAGCTTGTAGGGACAGGAGGAGGTCTTGCAAATTATGTGTCAGAAATCTTTCCTTGGGATAAAGCACGTAAAAATTCAATGCTATCTGATGAGGTGTTGTTTGGAATGCAAAACTCTAGACGAGAAAGTATACAGCCTGATTTTTTTGCAACAACGAATAAAATTGACGAATACTTGGGTGTAACAAAGAAGCACCTTGAAAAACTTTTTCCTCAAGCAGGTGCATCAAAAGATTTAAGGAAAGAATCTTTTATTTCAGCATTGGGAAAATATGAGGTTGAGTTTTTAAAGTATCGAATAGATGAAAATGATGGATATGCAACAACCAATAGAATGCATCCACTGATCCGAAAGAGTGAGCTGGTACTGATACTTGCAGAGACTGCTCAAACAAGGGAAGAAAAGATAGAATGGTTAGACTTTTTATACATGAATAGGGGATTTCAATCGAGAGAAGTTGAATTACTAATCGGGG
>CAMRAP010000097.1 GCA_947039985.1 uncultured Odoribacter sp. | reverse complement strand
CAACTAGATGTGAGATTATATATATTTTAAGGAGAAAAATACATGAATTTAGTCATCGCAGAAAAGCCATCAGTGGCACAGAGCATTGCAAAAGTGCTAGGTGCTACCAATAAAAAAGACGGATATATGGAGGGAAATGGTTACATTGTATCTTGGTGTATCGGGCATTTGGTATCCCTTGCAAGCACCGAAAAATACAATGAACACTACAAGAAATGGGAACTTGCTCACCTACCTATTATCCCACAAACATTTGAATATGAGGTGTCAAAAGGCAAAGAAAAACAACTGAACCTGCTGTGCAAACTCCTGAACCACAAAGATGTTGAGCGTGTCATCAATGCCTGCGATGCTGGACGTGAGGGAGAACTCATCTTTCGCTTGGTCTACAATTTCTCAAAGACAAATAAGCCTATGAAAAGGCTTTGGATTTCCTCTATGGAGGACAATACAATCAAAAATGGATTCAATAATCTAAAAGATGGTAAGGACTTTGAAGACCTCTACAAGTCGGCACTCTGTCGCTCACAAGCCGATTGGATCGTGGGTATCAATGCAACAAGACTATACTCCTGTCTTTACAGTCAAACGCTTAATATTGGCAGAGTGATGTCCCCGACATTGGCTATGATTGTAGAGCGCAATTCTAATATCCAAGCCTTTCAGTCCGAGCCATTTTACAGTGTGACACTTGAAAATGACGAGGTTTTATTTTCATCAGAAAAGATGAAAGAAAAATCACAAGCTGAAGCACTGGCTCAGACAGCAACCACGGAATATCTGGTGATTGAACGTGTGGATCAGAAAGAAAAAACAGAAAAGCCACCCAAACTATATGACCTCACCACATTACAGCGTGAGGCAAATAGAAAATTGGGTTTTACTGCCAGTCAAACACTTGAATGCACCCAAAGTCTTTACGAGAAGAAGCTTTGCACCTATCCTCGTACCGATAGCAGTTTTTTAACAGAGGATATGGAACATGGATTGCCTGAGTTGTCACTGATTGCATTAGCCTCGTTGCCATTTCCTAAAGATGTAGATTTTGATGTGCCGTGCCATGCACATTTCGTTGTAAATAACAGCAAAGTCACGGATCATCACGCAATTATCCCCACAAAAACACTAAAAAGCTATAATTTAGAAAACCTGCCTTATGGCGAAAAAGCAGTCTTAACACTCATCATGTTAAGACTGCTTTCTTCTTTGGGCGAACCTCATAAATATAATGAAACTGTGGTGATTGCAAGGTGTGGGGATAATAGCTTCACCTCCAAAGGCAAGACAATCTTAGCGGATGGCTTTAAGCAATACGCAAGGCTGCTAAAAGAAAATACCGAAGATGCCGATACCACGCTCCCACTTATGGGCGAGGGTAAAGTGATTGAAAATATCCTTACAAAAATCAAAGAGGGAAAAACTTCACCTCCAAAGCAATATACCGAAGATACCTTGCTTTCAGCAATGGAATCGGCGGGACAAAAGGAAGATGTTGAAAAGGCATTTTGTGGATTGGGAACACCAGCCACTCGTGCCGGTGTTCTCGAAAAACTCGTGACCATCAACCTCCTAGAGCGAAAAGGGGACAAAAAAACAAAGCACCTTATTCCAACGGAAAAAGGTACAGCACTGATTACTGTTTTGCCCGAAGTTATCCAGTCCCCACTGATGACAGCTGAGTGGGAGGAGAAATTAAAGGCAATCGAACTGGGAGAACTCACAGCCGAAGATTTTATGATAGAAATCACAGAACTGATTAAACATCTTCTATCTACCTATGAAGTTGTGAAAGGCAGTGAGCAATTATTCCCTAGTCAATATCGAGCGATTGGTAAATGCCCTCGTTGTGGCAGAGATGTGATTGCTATGCCCAAAAGCTATTCTTGTAGTGACCGTAGTTGCTCCTTTGCCCTTTGGAAAGACAACAAATTTTTCACTGCAAAGAAAAAGACCTTGACCGAACAAATTGCAATCGATCTATTAATCACTGGTAAAACAAAGCTGACAGGGTGCTATTCTGAAAAGACGGGCAAGGCCTATAATGCTACTGTTTTGCTTGATGATACGGGCGATAAATATGTAAACTTTAAACTTGAATTTGAGAAACGAGGTAAGAAGTAAATTTAGTTATTGTACGTTGATTTACAGATATGATGTTCACATACTATGGATTGAAATATTCAAGTAATGGTAGTAAAATATATTGTAAAGATTGTTTTAGTAATCACGAAAGAACAAATAATACGGTGCAATGCCGTAAAACCAATATAATAGGAGGAAAGTTAAGAATGAAAGCAATAGATTTTATTAAAGACTGCGGTTCGTTTTTTGTATTAACTGTAAATGATAATTGTCCTGTCGGTAGACCCTTTGGAGCAATCATGGAACATAATGACAATTTATACATCTCAACTGCTGATACCAAGAATGTGTATGTTCAGATGAAAAAGCATCCTAAAATTCAAATCATTGCATTGAAAAATGGTACACGCAGTTGGATACGTCTTAGTGGAGAAGCAGAAGAATGTCTTGATGTGGGAATTAAGCATCAAATGTTAATGGAATGTCCTGTTTTAACAAGTCATTTTCCCACAGTAGATACACCTCATTATTCGGTATTCAAAATAAGAGTTGAGCATACAGAAATTTGTTAATACACAGTATAGCCATTGCACACAATCGCCCCTATTCCCTAGCAACCAAGTAAAATAACACGAAGACAAGAGGCAAGAAGTAGAATTATACTAACTGCAATTTACTTTTGTATAACAAAGGAATATACTTGTCTGTAACGACTATTTCTAGATGATTTCAAAAGGATAGGTAATTATAAGATGATAGAAATTAAAAAATTTAGTGAATTAACACCGACTGAACTATATGAGATTTTAAAATTACGTGCAGAAATATTTGTAGTGGAGCAAAAATGTGTCTACAACGATATTGATGGAAAAGATTTAAACGCTATCCATATTACGGAAAAACAAAATGGTGAGATACAAGGCTACCTAAGGGTTTTAAATGCCGGAATATCTTATGATCATGCATCTTTAGGACGAATTATTGTAAGAAAAGAAGCACGTGGAAAAGATCTAGGTAGAACTATTATTCAAACTGGAATTGACTATATATCTGATAATTTTCCAAGTAGTGAGATTACAATAAGTGCTCAAGCACATCTTATGAAATTATATAACAGCTTAGGGTTTCAAGAAATTTCAGAAATGTATCTTGAAGATGGAATACCTCATGTAGATATGCACTATAATAAAAAACCATAACACACAGCGAGAGCACCTATCGACTAAAAATCGATAGGTGCTCTTTTGCTTTTAAATTAAGAAAAGAGTGAAATAATATGAAAAATTACAATAAAATCGTGGGTAAAAATATAAAAGAAATTCGTCAAAACTTTGGAATTACACAAACGAAACTGGCAGAACTGATGGATAAAAACCTGCGCACCATTCAGAAGTATGAAAGTGGAACAATCTCACTGTCCATCTTTTTGCTAGGCTACCTGTCCGAACTATTCGATGTCCCTATTGAGGATTTTTTCCAGTATGAAGAACCCACAAAAACTGTTTTCTATGTTGAATTGGACCGATAAGGAGCAAAACACATGAATGATTTTACACCAAAACAAAAACTAAAACATGAGGAAACCGCCTATGATGTAGCCTACAAATTAGGTGAGCGTTATTTGTATGTACAGTCGGTAGATGATGGTTTCGACTACACCATTTATGACAAGAACTTAAAACCCCTTGATGGCGGTATTTATGACGATCCAGACAGTTCGATGTCTAAGGCAATCAATAATATCATAGAAGATTTTGTGATGCTAGGCACAGAAAGCATCCGTGATAGAACTGCTCCCATGCTTGATACACGTGAATTTCTTGAAAAAGTGGAGGTTGCAGAGGAGCAACAAAGCCTATCCAATCAAATGGATAAATCATTTGAAGAAAATATGCAAAATGCCTATGCCATCTATCAGCTCAAGCACACTGACCACACCAGAAGTTTTCGTTTTGAGGGACTTGCGTTCATCGAACGAAACGATATAGAGATTGATAGTGGAAACTACAACAATCTCTATACTGCAACAGTTGATGATGTTGCGCAGGGCTTTGACAAATCCGAGATTCTAAATATGTTGTTTGAAAGATTCAACATAAATAGACCCAGTGATTTTAGAGGGCATAGCATATCTATTGGAGATGTTGTGGCACTGAAAATGGATGGTCATATTACTCACCATTTTGTAGACACTTTTGGTTTTAAGGAAACTGCATTTTTGAACATGGAAGAATCAAAGATTGAGCATGAGATAGCAAGTCGGCAAGAGACTACGTTGACAGACCTATTAAGCGAAGTTGCCCATAACCCAAAAGCGTTGATTGATGCGCTTACAAAGGACTACGCCATGCGTGAAAAGCTATCTGAAATTATGAGTATTTGTGAAATTGCGGGAGATTTAAGCATCGAACATAGTTTTGAGGATATGCAAACTATAAGCAGCATTAGCCGAGATATTTGGCTGAAATATGATGATGTTGCACTGGAGGACATTCGCTATTTTATTACATCAGCGATTAACGATGGCGCTGTGACAGCAGATGGATTGCGTGATTTATCGCCCAAAATCATTGTAGATGCCTTTTATAATGATAACAAAAATGCGCTTTGTAAAACCAAAGACGAAAAAACAATCTCCATTAGTGATGCTGCCAATGCTTTGCAATGTGAGAAAAAGCAGGAGAAACCTTCTGTTTTACAGGCGCTTAGAGATGCAAAAAAGCAGTGCGTTGAGCAAAATAATAATAAGAAAAAGGGTAAAGAGCGATAAAAAACCATATGTAAGAAGAAACACAAAAATATCCCCCTACGAGCATAAAACCTTGTAGGGGGATATTTTTATACAAAATTGAGGAGGAAATCGATGAGTAATAAGTTGCAACAAGTTACCCAACTTTTTAATGACACACAGAATGATGTTGTAAATAGCATAGGTAACTGGCAAGACTATCTGACCACTGCAAGTAGGCTCTACAAATATAATTTTGATGACCAACTACTAATCTATGCACAAAAGCCCACAGCAACTGCTTGTGCCAATATGGAAATGTGGAACGGTAAAATGAACAGATGGATAAAAAGTGGGGGCAAAGGCATTGCCCTTATTAAACAGAACAGAGGGCAAAAACCACGTCTTGAATATGTGTTTGACGTTGCTGACACCCGTGAAGTACGAGATGGAAAAAAACCATACCTTTGGCAAATACAGGAGGAATTTAGCGAGCCTATTTTAGAAAAGCTATCATCTATGTATGGTGAAGCACCTGTAAATGGTGATTTTGACAGCGCCATTATGGAATACTGTGCAAGAGCCACTGGAGAGTATTACAGGGAGTTTTTAACCGACCTAGCCTATGATCTTGATGATAGTTTCTTAGAGGGATTCGATGATGTTAATATAGATGTAGCTTTCCGCACTACTGTGACTGCCAGTGTGCAGTATATGGTGCTTACACGCTGTGGGATTGACCCTAGTACATACCTTGAAGATGAAGATTTTCATGGTGTGATGGACTTTAATACCAATGCAGTTTTATCCCATTTGGGAAACGCCTTAAATCGAGTATCCAACGAGATTTTGCTTGCTATTGGTGATGCTGTACGTCAAAGCGAAATAGATATTTTACAAAAACCTATTGTAAAATCAGATGAAATCAGTTATACTAAAAACAATCAGCACTTTAACGCTTTAAAGCGTGAAAGCGACGACATAAAGGAGAGTATAGACAATGAAAAACAATCTAACTTACAGCAAAAATGGGGACTATCAGATACCCGACATAGTGATGGACGAGGAACTGGACAATCTACCCGACACAGTGGGCAAATACGGAATACTGAGGGAAACACACCTCAAGGAGAACAGGAGTGGGACGTATCGCCGAATGTTGATGCAGGGTCAGCTGTGGCCACATTTGGTGGAGGTGGACAACACAGCACAGACACAGGTGGACAAGGCGATGGAAGTCATGATGAAGTCCCAAGGAGTGACCGAAGAACTGAAAGCAAGGGATCAGATGTTGTGGGTACAGATGGTGAACAACATCAAGCACCAAGCGGAGGAATTCGTGCTGAGGGAATTGATTTACAATTAAAAGAACTGGTTGCTGATGAAAATGTAGAAACATATATAACTGCAATCTTTGGCAATGATATTCAATTCAAGAATAAGTTGGAAGAAATTTCAGCTTATTTTTCTACCCATTTTAAGGTTGTTGATAGAATCTCTTACTTGAAATCAGCCATGGGCGATTCCTATATTGAAACAACTCATAATGATGTTAGATTAGGCTATAAAGCGAAAGAAAACGGAGTTACCATCTGGAAAGGACAATATCACACAAGAACTTCTGAAAGCAACTTGAGTTGGGATTTGGTAGCAGGCTTCATGGGGAATATGGTGCTACCAAAGTTCAAACAGAGCCAAGCTGAGAACGTAGCACAAATTTCTATTTTCCCATCCGTGGAGCAACAAATTGAACATATTATAAATGCTAAGGCAGAAGAAACCCAATCTTCTGTCTTTCCTTTCACCCAAAACGCACAACTGGATTATGAGTCCATTTCTTTAGATGTGGTAGACAAGATTTTAGCAACGGGCAGAGATTGG
>CAMRAP010000096.1 GCA_947039985.1 uncultured Odoribacter sp. | reverse complement strand
CAACCCCCATTAGCATATTCAGTAGGCAAAGCCACTGTATTCCCATGCCAAAGGTTGCTGCCACTCCACCAAATCCGACAATGGCTGAGGCAGAAATAAAGGTAGCACCGTAGGATAGTGCCATAATTATAGGATTTGTTTTCCGTCCTCCCAACAGATAGTCGCTAGCATTTTTTGTCTTTTTATATCCCAGATACCCTAAATAGGTAATGAAGATGATATAGATCATGACAATAATGCCAAGTATTAATGTACTCATATTTTATCTGATTTTGAAGAATTAGGTGATTTGTCGTCACGATTCCAATGCGTTATTCCAAACCAAATAGAAAAGCCTAAGCAAAGAAATGCTAGTAGGTAAGCTATCCAGATTCCGGGGTCGTTTATTCCAAACATAGCGTAAAATAGTCCAGTTATTTTTATAAATTAATGAGGTCGCTCTCAGCAATAGGTGTCAAATTTTTTCGGCGTATCACTTCGCGTGTTGCCTCTTGATTATTTGTTCGTAGTATCAGTATTGATTTTTCCTTTAATGAAAAGCAATACATATATTCAATGCTCAATCCCGCTTCAGTAAAGTACTGCATCACTTTGGCTAAATTATTTGAATCTAAGGATAGAGCCAGTACTTCTGTTAAGTTTGCACTAACATTGGCATCTTTTAATATTTTGTATGCTCTTTGTGGTTCGCAAACAATTAAACGAAGTATGCCATATTCCGATGTGTCGGCAACAGTTGCAGCAATAATGCGGATGTTTTGATCGGTTAATAGGGCAAGAATATCGCTTAATTTACCATATTTATTTTCAAGGAAGATAGATATTTGATTGACTGTCATATTATTCTGATAGTTAGGTGAGTTTATACTTCTTATATTTATTAGCAAAATTTGCGTAGATCTTTTACTCTTACTGCTTTGCCCTCTTGGATAGGTAGTGAACCTTTGGCAACTAATTTTAGGCGAGGAGTCAATAAGAGTTCATCTCTTAGTTGGCGAGTGATATCCTTGCTGAGTTGCTGCAAAACGCTATAGTCGTCTGTAAACAGATCGCTAAGCTCCACTTCAATAAGCATTTCGTCACTATTGCTAACTGTGTCAATTGTGATGAGGTAGTTGTTGCCTAGCTCTTTGAATTGCATTAAAATAGTTTCGACTTGAATCGGGAATAAATTGACTCCTTTTAGGATAATCATATCATCGCTACGACCTTGGAAACGAGCCAATCGACGGTGTGTACGTCCACAAGGGCAATCCCCTTTAATGATACAGGTAAGGTCACGTGTTCGGTAGCGTAGCAATGGCATGGCTTCTCTGCTTATCGTGGTAAGCACCAATTCTCCTACTTCACCATCGGGCACTGCTTGTAGTGTTATAGGATCAATGATTTCAACAATGGTATAATCTTCCCAAATGTGTAGTCCATTTTGCTCTGTACACTCAAATGCAACCCCAGGTCCATTCATTTCTGACATTCCAAAGCAGTTGTATGCCTTTACGCCTAACAGCTGCTCGATGCGTTTGCGTTGCTCTTCGCTATGGGGTTCAGCTCCAATACAAATGGTGTGTAATTTTGTATCTGAGCGAGGATCAACTCCTTCTTCATACATCACTTCGGCTAGTCGAGTAGCATAACTGGGAATAATATGCAGGCAAGTTGTACCAAAATCTTTGATAAATTTGATTTGTCGCTTACTGTTTCCTGCCGCAGCTGGAACGGTCAGTGTGCCTAATTTTTCAGCTCCATACTGAAATCCTAATCCTCCGGTAAACATACCATATCCACTTGTATTTTGGAAAACATCCGTATCTCGAACGCCAACCATATACATACAACGAGCCACTTGATTAGCCCAGTCGTCCAAATCTTTTGCAGAGTGAAGGACTACGGTTGGATCGCCTGTTGTTCCACTGCTAGAGTGTAGGCGCACACATTCGCGTATCGGAATTGCTGCCATATTAAAGGGATAGTTTGCCCGCAAATCATCCTTTGTTGTGAATGGTAGCTTTTGTAAATCTGCTAATGAATGTATCTGGTCTGCCGATATCTGATGATCGGAGAAAGTTTTTTTATAGAAAGGTGATTGCTCTGCCGCTTGTATCGTCTCTTTCAAGCGTTCCAATTGAAATGCTTCTAGCTCTTTGCGGGGCATTGTTTCAATCTCTTTTTGCCAATATTGCATAGGGTGTAAGATTTTGTTTATTTTAATTTACAAATATATTGTTTATTTTGGAATATTAAAACTTAGTGATAGAAAGCAAACGATAAAAATGAGGTGTCCGTTAGTGGTCATAGTGTCCGATATCGGACACCTCTATTTTTGCTAAACATCTAATAACCAATCATGTAATTTTTTGGCATAGTTTTGTCTATATATGTTGCATGGACAGAAAAATAAGTAAACAACAACTTCGTCGTGAGAAAACGACTATGCTTCTCAAATGGGGTGGCGGTATTATCATATTTTGTGGAATGATATTCTTTATCAGTAAACTTTTTCAACCTGTAGTTCATGCTTCGGATGTTTTTCTGGAGAAGGTGGATGTCGGTAATATAGACATCACCGTTTCTGCATCGGGGAAAGTGGTTCCAGCATTTGAAGAGATTATTAACTCACCTATTTCATCCAGAATTTTAGAGGTCTACAAGAAGAGTGGGGATAAGGTCGAGGTGGGTACTCCTATTTTGAAGCTCGATCTTCAAAGTGTTAAGGTGAACTATGATAAAATGTTAGATGAGGAGGCGATGAAACTTCTCCAAATGGAACAATTCAAGCTTCAAAATAAAAGTCGCATTTCAGGCATGGCATTAAAATTAAAAGTGCAGGAAATGGAGTTAAACCGAAAGAAAGTGGTGCTTCATAATGAAAAATATTTAGATTCTTTGGGTGCAGGCACACTTGATCGAGTTCGTCAGGCAGAGATGAATCTCAAGGTTAGTGAATTGCAATTTCACGAAGATGAACAGAGCTACAAAAACGAAAAAGCTTTGATCATTTCCAATGAAAAAGTAAAAAATCTGGAGCTTAATATCTTTCAAAAGGGATTGTCAGAGATGCGGCGAACCTTAGAAGATGCACAAATACGAGCACCACGAGCTGGCGTACTTTCTTTTGTCAGTACAGAAATAGGTTCTCAGGTTTCGTCAGGTTCAAAAATTGCAATTCTTTCCGATCTTTCCCACTTTAAAGTGGAAGGAGGAATTGCCGATTCGTATGGAGATCGAATTTCTGTTGGTCGAATAGCTATTGTGAAAATAGGGGAAAGTATACATGAGGGCATGGTTAGTAATTTGGCTCCTATATCACAGAATGGGGTTATCAACTTCTCTGTGCAACTAAAAGTGGATAATGATTCCACGCTGCGTTCAGGTTTAAATTGCGAAGTCTATATCATTGATTCTCGCAAAGAAAATGTACTTCGATTGGCGAATGGTAAATATTATTCGGGCAAAGGGGAGTATGAACTTTTCGTTTTGAATGGAGATATGTTGCATAAACGAGTGGTGCGATTGGGGGATTGCAACTACGACTATGTTGAGGTGTTGGATGGACTTCTTGAAGGGGACGAGGTGTTGACAAGCGATATTGGTAGCAAAAAGAATAAGAGTAAGTTGAAATACAAGAAAGAATAACACTAAGAGTATTGATAAATATTTAGAATATTATAAACCAATTTAAAATAAATAAAGATGATCAAATTAACAGAACTAAACAAAGTTTATCGTGCCAATGAGATTGAAACTCTAGCACTTGAAAATGTGAATCTACATGTAGAAAAAGGAGAATTCCTTTCTATTATGGGACCATCTGGATGTGGTAAATCTACATTGCTAAACATTATGGGTCTATTGGATACGCCAACTTCTGGCAAAGTAGAGATTTGTGGCATACAGACGTCAGCAATGAAGGATGAGGAGATGGCAAAATTTAGAAATACTCATTTAGGATTTGTATTTCAAAGTTTTCACTTGGTGAATTCGCTCAATATATTGGATAATGTAGAGCTACCATTGCTTTATAGAAAAGTAAGTTCTAGCGAGCGAACACGCCTTGCTAAAGAGGTGTTAGAGCGTTTGGAGTTATCGCATCGAATGAAACATTTTCCGACACAACTTTCTGGTGGACAGTGTCAAAGAGTTGCTATTGCCCGTGCCATTATCGGAAATCCTGATATTATACTTGCCGATGAGCCTACTGGAAATTTGGACTCTAAGATGGGAGCAGAGGTCTTGGATATTCTTCATCGCTTAAACCAAGAAGATGGTCGCACGATAGTGATGGTTACGCATAATGAGGAGCAAGCGAAACAAACGAATCGAACTATACGCTTTTTTGATGGTAGACAAATTAGCTAAAGAAGAGTGATGCAAAATTGGTGCGAGCCGCGTAGGCTCGCACCAGTTTATGAATTTATCAAAATGCTAGCTAACACTTTACAACAATAATAATATACATCCTTCTAATCCCTATTGCGCTATGAATTTCAAACAAACTATCAAGCAATCTTGGCAAATCATCAAGCAGAATAAGCTGTATAGTTTTTTCTATATTCTCGGAACTGCCTTAGCTATTTCTATGGTGATGGTTATAGCTATTGGTTATAATCTCAAAGTGGGGAGTGTATATCCAGAGGTGAATAGGGGTAGAACTTTGGTGCTAAAAGATATACTAATAAAAAAGGTTATTCCAGGGGGAAGTTCATCATCTTCAAGTGAAGGTGTCTCTTATAATTTTATAAAAAAGTTAACGTTAGACGTGGAAGAAATAGAAGCGGTATGCATTCGCTATTGCTGGTCACAGACATTTGTTGTTCAAAAGAACACATCTTCTGCAAGCAAGAAAAAGGAAGTATCATTTTCTAATGAAGAAATATGGAATGTACTTCAATTTGATTTTATTGATGGTAGGCCGTTTACGAAAGAAGAGGTCGATAATTCCAGTCGTCTAGCTGTCATTTCTGCATCTACCGCAAAATCAGTTTTTGGAAATGAACCTGCTATTGATAAAAAAATATTGATACATAATCAAGAATATACAATATGTGGAATTGTTGAGGATGTGTCGCCTTTAGTACATACATCGTATGCAGATATATTTTTACCTCTTGAGCCTCCGGGGGACAATGTTAAGGATCTTTATGGGGTATATTCTGCTTTGATATTGGCAAAATCATCTAAAGATTTTGATAGAATAAAAACTCATATGAAAGATAATTTAGCCAAGGTAAATAATACTTTGGATGAGGGTGTTGAAGTGAATATATATGGAGGTCCATACTCATTTGTCGAAGAAAATCTGGCAATGAATACAAAGGAGGGAAAAACTGATGCAAGCTCCAAACATATATTGCAACTGATTATTATTATTTTGGTAATTATCATGGTTCCTACCTTTAATATATCAGGCATTATTTCTACAGAAATGGGAGAAAGAGAAGCTGAAATGGGAGTCCGTAAGGCTTTTGGAGCTCCTCGCTGGAAACTCCTTTACAGCTTAACAAATGAAAATATATTGCTTTCATTTATTGGTGGAATTTTTGGCATATTACTTTCGTATCTGTTTATTTTTATTGGTTATCAGTTGTTTCTTAGCTTCTTTGTCATCAATGAGTCAACACTGCCTTGGTTAAACATGGAGATGCTAATCAATTATAAAGTGATACTTATCGCATTTATAAGTTGTTTACTGATGAACTTACTCTCTTCTATTATTCCTCAATATTTTTCAACAAAGAAAAATATCGTTGTTTTATTAAAGAGAAATAACAATGTAAGGGGAGGGAAAGCAAAAAGAGGAAAGCATATATGGATTTTTATGGAACTTCTTGCTGTATTTGTAATTGCGTGGATGATTATAGATCCTTTGTATGTCTTAAATTATCAGAAATCTATTTATGACGGTTTTAAATATGATGATTTATATACTGCTAATATTCCTTTATCAGATAAACAGAAAACAGAGGAGGATACATATAAATATACGAAAATTATCCTTGATATTATAAAAAACCATCCCTTTGTAGAAAATGCTGTAATTGGACGCGACCTGCCAATAGCCGCATCTAGTAGTTCATCAGGTAGCATAAGCAGAGATGATAAAGACTCTTTAAGCATAGATGTCAATATACTTCATATTCCTGCTGATAAAAATTATTTTTCAGTACAAGGAATTAAAATACCAGAGAAACTGGACGAAGCAAACTTTCATGAAGGCAGTATATTAATATCAAAATTTATAGCAGATAAGTTTTTTAAAGAGGATGAAGCTGTGGGTAAAAGCACAACGCATGGGCGTGTCATAGGAGTTGTTGATGATATCAAAACAATGAAATACAAACAACCTATTCCGACTGTAATAAGGATTAGACATGCTCATACATCGACCTTTCAAGGTGTTTTCTTAGTAAAAGCAAAGCCAGGGATTTCAAAAAAAGTGTTTATTAAGACTTTAACAGAAGATTTGAGTGATAAATTCAGTATAGGAAATAGGTCAGAGGAGCAAATCTATCCATATTCTGAACAAATTGAGAAGAGCAATTCACAAATTACACAAGAAAAGAAGATATATACCTTACTTGCTTGCTTTGTGCTGTTCAATATGTTCCTAGGCATCTTCGCCACTTTCTGGTTGCAAAGTAAAAAACGACGTGGAGAGATTGGATTGCGCATGGCGATGGGAAGTAGCAAAAAGAA
>CAMRAP010000095.1 GCA_947039985.1 uncultured Odoribacter sp. | reverse complement strand
GCGTGTCTTGTCCCTTTTTATAACATTATAGTTTTACTTCAAATCATAGAAAAACCTATTTGGTGGCTTCTTATGTTTTTTATTCCTTTTGTGAATATCTATTTTTGCATTATTACATACATTGAATTCGCTAAAAAGTTTCAAAAGGGAATTGGATTTGCTTTAGGCTTACTCTTTCTTTCGCCTATATTCTTTCCAATATTAGCGTTTGGCGATGCAACATATGAGCAGGAAAACAACTAATACCATATTTATAGGCGATCAATGAACTCATTCTATATATTGAAACAGTTGCATATTTAGCTTATACCCTAAACAACCACTTCCCTACAATGGGGGAAGTGGTTGTTTTCGTTATGAATAACTACTCATAGCTTGATAAAAAAACATGCCTTTTTTGAAAAAACTTTGATCCCGTGTAACCTTATACTTTTAAGGGCGTATAAAACTGTAATTTAGCACACACACACAAGGGTGAGGAAGTTTTTAAAACAAGCTGTTTTTCTAAATTAGTTCTTTAAAAAATAGAATGGTAAACCTCGGGATTTATATACACACCACACAAATGCACACATATAATAATTTCTTTTCATGTATCCCTTCCAATCTAATTTTAAATTCATTAGAAAATGTCACCCTAAAAGACAATAGACGCAATTCACATTGCGTCTATTTGTATTTTTAAGCGATTGGGGCGACCTATCTGATCTCTGAACCAGTTTTCACCTCTTTGTCTGGACGAACAAAAGATAGAACACCATCAGCATTTTCTGCCATCAAGATCATGCCTTGAGATTCAATACCTTTGAGCATTTTAGCCTCTAAATTTACTAAAATACTCACTTGCTGACCAACAAGCTCTTCTGCTGTATAGTGTTCTGCTATGCCAGAAACAACAGTGCGTGTATCGATTCCAGTATCAACCGTTAGTTTCATCAGTTTTTTGGTTTTTGCCACCTTCTCTGCTTCAACAATCTTACCTACTCGTATATCCATTTTTGCAAAATCATCAAAAGTGATATTCGGTTTTGCAGGAGTAGCTTGAGCATTTTCAAGCTCATTCGATTTTTTAGTTGCTAAAAGTTTATCCACTTGATATTGAATTTGCTCATCTTCAATTTTATCAAACAATAGTTCTGATTTATTCAATTGATGCCCAACAGCAATAACACCATCTCCCATCTTATCCCAAGCAATGGGCTCTATATTCAAGAAAGCTCTCAATTTTTTTGCACTAAATGGAATAAAAGGTTCAGTTAGAGTTGATAAATTCGTTGCGATTTGCAAACAGATATTCAGAATTGTTTTTACACGCCCTTCATCTGTTTTTATCACCTTCCAAGGCTCTGTATCCGCTAAATATTTATTTCCTAAACGAGCTAAATTCATACACTCTTTCAATCCATCTCTAAAATGGAACGTATTTAAATTCTTTTCTACACGTGCTATAATATGAGGAATATCAGCCAACACCTCTTTATCGTAATCAGTTAATTCGCCCCGTTCTGGTACAATACCAGCAAAATATTTATCTGTTAATACCAATACACGGTTGATAAAATTTCCGTAGATAGCAACCAACTCATTATTGTTACGTGCTTGAAAATCTTTCCAAGTAAAGTCATTATCTTTTGTCTCAGGAGCACTAGCTGTCAATACATAACGTAGCACATCTTGCTTATCTTCAAAATCTCGTAAATACTCATGTAGCCATACTGCCCAATTTTTTGAGGTAGAAATTTTATTTCCTTCTAAATTCAAAAATTCATTCGCAGGCACATTATCTGGTACGATATAGCTTCCTTCTGCTTTTAGCATAGCAGGAAAAATAATGCAGTGAAATACAATATTATCTTTTCCTATAAAATGCAACATTCGCGTTTCTGGATCCTTCCAATATTTCTCCCAATCTGGTGTAAACTCCTTTGTTGCAGAAATATAACCAATAGGTGCATCAAACCAAACATACATCACTTTTCCTTTTGCCTCCTCCAATGGAACAGGTACGCCCCAATTCAAGTCGCGAGTCACAGCACGAGGATGCAATCCACTATCCAACCATGATTTACACTGCCCATATACATTTGGTTTCCACTCCTTATGCCCTTCAATAATCCACTCTTTCAACCATGATTCATATTGATCCAGAGGCAGATACCAATGCTTCGTTTCTTTCAATTCAGGTTTATTTCCTGTAATGGCAGAAAGTGGATTAATTAAATCCGTTGCATTTAAGGTGGTACCACATGCTTCACATTGATCACCATAAGCATTCTCATTTCCACAATGTGGACATTTACCCGTAATATATCGATCTGCTAAAAACTGCTCCGCTTTTTCATCATAAAATTGCATTGTTGTTTTTTCTACAAACTTTCCATCTTCATGTAATTTTGTAAAGAAAGCCGAAGATAATTCATGGTGAGTTTTAGACGTTGTTCGAGAATATATATCAAATGATATTCCTAATTCTTTAAACGACTCTTTAATAATATTATGATAGCGATCAACAATATCTTGAGGAGTAACACCCTCTTTTTGTGCTTTAATAGTGATGGGAACACCATGCTCATCCGATCCACCTATAAACACGACTTCTTCTCCTTTTTGTCGCAAATAGCGAACATAAATATCTGCTGGCACATAAACACCTGCTAAGTGCCCAATATGCACTGGTCCATTTGCATAAGGCAAGGCTGTTGTTACTAGATTCCTCTTAAATTTTGCCATATCTCTACTTCTTAATATTTTTAAAATCAAAATTATGATGTGCAAAGGTAATAAATAATTGAAAATCGAAATTGAAAATCGAAAATTACTTATCTTCGCAGTCGAAAAGTCTATAAAAATAAATTATGTTCAGACCGCCATATCTTAAAACAGGTGACAAAGTAGCCTTGGTATCCCCTGCCGGTGCTATTGAATCAAGCTATATTACTCATGCAGCCCAAATTTTGCAGCAGTGGGAACTAGAGCCTGTTATAGGTCAATATGCCCATACTAGACATGCTTATTTTGCCGGAACTGACAAAGAACGCTTACACGACATGCAGTGGGCTTTAGATAACGAAGAGATACGAGCTATTTTCTGCAATAGAGGAGGCTATGGATGCATGCGCATTGTTGAACACTTGGACTATTCCACTTTTCAAGGTGCTCCCAAATGGGTCATTGGTTTTAGTGATATTACTGTTTTTCATGCGAAACTAAACACCTTAGGTATCGAGAGCTTGCACGCTCCTATGCCTAAGAGCTTTCTAAATACCACGCCAGAGGCTTTATTGCGTTTGCAGGAATTTTTATTTGGGCAAATAAGTCCTTATCAAATCCCTCCTCATCCATTCAACAAAGAAGGAGTTGTGAGGGCTGAACTAACTGGCGGTAATTTAACACTGTTACACTGCTTACGTTCGAGCTCTTTAGAGTGTAAACACCAAAATCCCATCCTTTTCATCGAAGATGTTGGCGAAAATCTCTATGCCATCGACCGAATGTTGCAAAGCTTGAAATTATCTTCAAAATTCAAACATCTACAAGGGGTAATTGTAGGCGATTTCACAGAGATGAAAGGAGTTGATTTTGGAAAAAGTGCGTACGAAATAATACAAGAAGCTCTACAAGATTGCAACTTCCCTATTTGCTTTGGATTTCCAGCAGGTCACTCTGCTAACAATTTTCCATTAATTATAGGATCTACCATTGAGATGGAAGTCACATCGCAAGGCTCAATTATCACTTTTTTAAACAGCTAAAATAAAATATACACATATGAAGAAATACATCATACCTATGGTCATTTTACTGCTAACTATAGCTTGCCATTCAACAGCAGTATTTGAAGAGTATAAAGAACTTGCAGAAGAGAGCTGGAATAAAGATGAAATCATTGAATTAACCGCTAATATACCTGATAGTGGTCTTTATAAACTCACTTTGTGCCTCCGACATACAAGCGATTATGAGATGGCAAACCTTTGGTGCTTTATTTCTGCACACAGCCAAGATGTACAGTTATTTAAAGACACTCTTAATATGAAAATCGCAAATACCGATGGCAGATGGATAGGTAAAGGAGATAATATCAAACAACTCGAACAGATCATTCGTATTCATCCATTTTCACTCCCGAAAGGAGAGGTGATTTTTAAAATTGAACAAGGCATGCGCATTGATGATATGAAAGGGATTAAAAATGTAGGGATTAAAATAGAAAAGCTGAAAAACAAGATTTAGGAACAGAATAAAATGGCAAAAAATAAATTAGCACGATTTGCAGAGATGGATACATTACCTAATGTGTTCCAACCTAGACATGCAGAAATATTTAGAACAGACTATAAGTTAAAAGGAGTGTGGAATCAAGAGGTTTTTCATAACAACAATCCTATCGTTTTAGAAATTGGTTGTGGAAAAGGAGAGTACACCGTTGAGTTAGCCAAACTCTATCCTGAAAAAAATTTCATTGGCATAGATATTAAAGGAGCACGCATGTGGAAAGGAGCGAAAACTGCCCATGAAGAGAAAATCTCTAATGTGGCATTTATTCGTATGTATGCAGAGATGCTTGAATCAGCTTTTGCCCTTGGAGAAGTAAGCGAAATATGGTTAACATTCCCTGATCCACAAATGCCAAAAGCACGAAAACGATTAAGTGGAAGCCGATTTTTAAGTTTATACAAAAAAATATCAAGCCCCAATCCAACGATCAACCTTAAAACAGATAGTTTATTTCTTTATACATATACAACTGAATTGATCAAAGCCAATCAGCTAACAGAGTTTGTAAATCAAAATGATTTATACGGCAATGGGTATGAAGACAAAATATTAGAAATAAAAACATTTTACGAAAAGCAGTGGCTCTCCCGAGGAAAAACAATAAAATACATTCGCTTTTCATTAGACAATACAAATCCATTGCTAGAACCTGATGTAGAGATTGAAAAAGATGATTATTACAGCCAGGCTAGTTTTATGGTTGGAGATGAGAGCAATTAGGACACAAAATGGAAGAGTTTAAAAGTCAGATGAAGGAAAATATGGAAAGTCAGAACAAAAAAAAGGTATTGATGACAATGAGTGGCGGAATAGATAGTTCTGTTGCAGCCATGTTATTACTTGAGCAAGGATACGAGTTGGTAGGTGTCACTTATCGCACTTTTGACAGTATCTCGCAAGGATGTATGGAAAAAGAAAAGGGATGTTGCAGCGTAGATTCTATATTTGAAGCAAAGCGAATGTCACAAGACCTTGGATTTGAACATCATGTATTAGATATTCGACAAGAATTTAAAGATTCTGTGATTACCAACTTTATTGATGAATTTTTACATGGTCGTACACCTAACCCCTGTGTTGTTTGTAATTCTAGTATAAAGTGGGGCAAATTAATTGAAACGGCAGACGAATTGGGCTGTGATTATATTGCCACTGGTCATTATGCTAGACTAGGCGAACAAGATGGACGTTGGTATTTGCGTAAAGGTATAGACACAACGAAAGACCAGACCTATTTTCTATGGACATTGACACAAGAAAATTTAAGTCGCTCAATCTTCCCTCTCGGTGAATTAACAAAGCCAGAAGTTCGCAAGATAGCCTTAGAGCATGGGTATGAAAAGCTATCTAAAAAACAAGAGAGTCAAGAGATATGCTTTATTCCAAATAATGATTATAGAGATTTTCTAGCTGAAAATGTAGAGAATTATGCAGCAATATATGGAGTAGGGAATTTTATAGATGCACAAGGCAATAAACTTGGTGAACATAAAGGCTTCCCTAATTACACCATCGGACAGCGTAAAGGATTAGGTATTGCATTAGGCAGACCTGTATTTGTCATTGCTATCCATCCAGAAGATAACACGGTCGTTTTAGGTGATAAGGAGGAGTTACAAGGTACAACCTGCTACGTGAAAGAGATCAATTTAATGAAGTATGCACAGATTCCAGAAGGACTAGAAGTTACAGCTAAGATACGCTATCGAAACGAAGGTGGCATTGCTTCACTATTTCATGAAGGCGAACAAGTTCGTGTTGTTTTCCACGAACCAATCGACTCCATCACCCCCGGACAAAGTGCTGTTTTCTACGAAGGTGATGATGTGATTGGTGGAGGAGTGATTGAACGTGTTTAGTTATTGAATTTATTCTCAATAATTTCTGTGATAACAGTTCTCAAACGTATTTCCATTACTCCTAACATTTTTGGAATAAAACTATTAGAGGTCATCCCAGGAGTGGTGTTTACTTCTAACATCACAACCTCTCCATCACAAACGAAACCATCAATTCGAACAATTCCTTCGCATCTTAATATGTCGTAAACATCTGAAGCCATTTCTTGGATTTTTTCTGTTATCTCTTCAGAAAAACGTCCAGGGATAATTTCTTCAGAAAACGCAGCATCGTATTTGGCTTCAAAATCAAAAAACTCATTTTTAGGAATCACTTCTGCCACAGGCATAATTACTTTCTTACCCCCTACTTTGTATAAACCACAAGTAAATTCAATACCATTTAAAAAACCTTCCACTAAAATCTCACGACATTTACTAAAAGCTTCCTCAACAGCAACATCAAACTCCTCGGCTGTTTTCACCTTAGAGATACCAAAACTTGAACCTTCAGCGTTTGGCTTCACAAAGCAAGGTAGACCAACTACACTCAAAATGGTTTCCTTATCAAAAGCACGACCCCGAGTAAGCATTACTGGATTCGTTGTATTGATTCCAAATGCACTCAAATAATTCGTACAAGTATACTTATCAAATGTCATGGCTTCGACCAACGTACTGCAAGTCGAATAAGGCACTCCCATCATATCTAAG
>CAMRAP010000094.1 GCA_947039985.1 uncultured Odoribacter sp. | reverse complement strand
AATAGCAAATGATATTTATAACACCTTAGCAAAACGCTATCCCAAACAAGAGTCAAAATTGAGAATAAATTACGAAGCACTAAAAATACAGATTGATTCGATATCCACAACAACTGAACAACTATTCAACAACAAGAGGCACAGTGCTTTTTTGATTTATCATCCTGCGCTGACCTATTTTGCGAACGACTATGGTTTAGAACAAATTGCTATTGAAGATGAAGGGAAAGAACCTAATCCAATGCATTTGAAAAAGGTGATAGATACTGCTCGTCAAAAAGGAATCAAACTCATTTTTATTCAAAAACAATTTGATCTTACAAATGCACAATCCATCGCCAAAGAGATTGGAGGTAAAGTGATCCCCATTGATCCATTAGAGGAGAATTGGATAGAAGGAATGAAAATATTGATTAATATTTTTAAAACAACTCAAACTACTATTCAAAACTAAGGGCACATATACACTAATAAAACGACTATGTCTACTATTATTGAGCTAAAAAACATCTCTGCTGGATACGACAATCAAACGGTACTGCATCATGTAAACATGAGTATCAAGGAGAATGAGTTTATCGGTGTGATTGGTCCGAATGGTGGAGGGAAAACAACCCTATTAAAAGTAATTCTTGGCCTATTAAAGCCCTCTAGTGGAGAAATTATTTACCCAGACTCCAAACAAAATCTATTTGGATACCTACCACAAAACAATCCGTTTGATCGAAACTTTCCGATTAGTGTCACAGAGGTGGTGTTATCTGGCTTAATGTCGAGCAAAGGACTATATAGATCTTACACCTTGTCAGATCGTCATAAGGCGTGGGAACTATTGGATAAATATGGAATGGGCGACTATAAAAAAAGTTCCATTGGCGATCTATCTGGTGGACAAATGCAAAGAGTTTTTCTATGTCGAGCTATTATATCTAGCCCCCGCATCCTAATATTAGATGAACCTACGACTTATGTGGACAGCAACTTTGAAAAAGAACTGTACAATATTTTGCAAGAGTTAAACAAAACACTTAGCATTGTCATGGTATCTCACGATTTGGGAAGTATCTGCTCCTATGTTAAAACAATCGCTTGTGTAAACAGGGAGCTACACTACCACCATTCAAACATCATCACTCCTGAGCAATTGGATGATTACCACTGCCCTATTGAGTTGATTGCACACGGAAAAATTTCTCATCGAGTATTACAGAACCATCCACCAAGGATAAACGAGAAACCATAATATGTTAGAACTTTTACAATACGATTTTTTTCAAAATGCCTTGATCAGCACCATTCTAATCGGTATCAGTTGTGGATTAGTGGGCACTTATATCGTTGCCAAGCGAATGGTTTTTATCAGTGGTGGAATTACCCATACCTCTTTCGGTGGATTGGGATTAGCTTATTATCTCGGGTTTTCTCCCATGCTCGGAGCTGGTATTTTTTCTGTTTTATCAGCCTTGGCCATACTCTTTTTATCTGATAACAAAAAGCTTAGAGAGGATTCACTGATTGGCATCTTCTGGTCGGCAGGGATGGCTATAGGTATCTTATTTATCTACCTAACCCCTGGATATGTTCCCAACCTAATGTCCTACCTATTTGGTAACATTCTCACTGTCACCCGTTCACAAATCATCATCTCCGCCTTTTTATGCCTTTTTATCATTGTCTTTTTTCTACGTTTCTATCGACCTTTATTCTATATCGCATTTGACAAAGCCTATAGTAAAACTCACCAAATACCTGTGAATGTCATTGATATTGCCATTACTATCACCATTGCCCTATGTATCGTTTTATGCTTAAAATTAGCTGGTATTATTCTGGTGATTTCATACCTGACTATCCCCCAAGCTATCGCTGGTCTTTTCTACAAAAATTTCAGCCAACAACTCATTGCATCCACAATTATTAGCACCATTGGCTCTGTAAGTGGATTATTTTTCTCTGCCCTTCTAAATATTCCTTCAGGGGCAAGTATTGTCATCTGTTTTATACTCCTCTTTATTCTTTGTTGGCTTTTGAAAAGATTAGTACGGAAGAATTAAAGCTCATCTTTTTTTATTAGTTTTGTGACACATTTTTTTATTTAAAAATGTACCACACTTAACTAATATCTATTGAAATATGAATTATGATTTAATTGTTATCGGAAGTGGTCCTGGTGGATACGTAGCTGCTATTCGAGCCGCACAACTAGGCTTAAACGTTGCTGTTGTGGAACGTACAGAACTAGGTGGTATCTGCCTAAACTGGGGCTGTATTCCTACTAAATCTTTATTAAAATCTGCACAAGTACTAGAGTATGCTCAACATGCTTCAGCTTACGGCATAAAAATTGAAAAGGCAGAGGCTAATTTTGAAGCTGTTATTGCTCGTAGCCGTGGTGTTGCAGACAAAATGAGTAAAGGTATTCAATATCTATTTAAAAAAAATAAAATCACGACAATCACTGGAACGGGTTCATTGACTCGTGATAAAAAAGTAGAGGTAAGCGATGCCGAAGGAAATAAAACCGTGTATGAAGCAAAGCATATCGTATTAGCAACTGGTTCTCGTTCAAGAACACTTCCTACTATTCCACAGGATGGAAAACGAATCATAGGATATAGAGAAGCTCTTACACTCGGTCATAAACCAAACTCATTACTTGTGGTAGGTTCAGGTGCAATTGGTTCTGAGTTAACTTGGTTCTATAATGCAATGGGTACAAAAGTAAGCTTGGTAGAGTTTATGCCCACCATCCTACCTATAGAAGATGAAGAGGTTTCCAAACAAGTTGGCCGTTCATTCAAAAAAGCAGGAATTAGTGTCATGGTCAAATCTTCCGTTGAAAGTATCGACACCTCTGGCGAACTGCTAAAAGTAAGTATTCGCAATAAAAAAGGCGAGATTGAAATACACGAAACAGAGATGGTCTTATCAGCTGTGGGCATTGCACCAAACATTGAAAATCTCGGTTTAGAAGACTTAGGTATAGAGCTTGAAAAAGGCAAAATAAAAGTCGACGATTATTACCGTACAAATGTTGAAGGCGTCTATGCTATTGGCGATATCGTACATGGTCCTGCACTTGCACACGTAGCCTCTGCTGAAGCGATTTGTTGTATCGAAAAAATAGCCGGTCAATCTCCTGAACCTATTCACTATTCAAACATTCCAGGCTGTACATACACCACTCCAGAAGTGGCATCCGTTGGTTTAACTGTCGCAAAAGCACAAGAAGCTGGCTATGAGTTGAAAATCGGTAAATTTCCATTTACAGCTTCTGGGAAAGCAAGTTCAGCTGGAGCAACGGATGGTTTTGTTAAATTGGTTTTTGATGCAAAAGACAACAGTCTACTCGGAGCTCACCTAGTGGGTGCCAATGTCACAGAGATGATTTCTGAACTAGTACTGGCTCGCCAAAAAGGCATCACTGCTCACGATTTGATTAAAACGATACATCCACACCCAACAATGAGTGAGGCTGTGATGGAAGCTGCTGCTGCCGCTTATGACGAAGTAATTCATTTATAAATAAAATACACATGAAACATATTTTACTCGCAAGCTCTCTCCTACTAGCTTGCTCTGGAAGTTTTGCACAAAACATCACAGACAAAGATCTGCAAGATATTCAAGGAAGTTTTAAGAAAGATGCTTCAACCAAAGCCATCCAAAATGTTTTAAGCAATGATAAAGATATCAAAAACAATGCACTAAATCGTGACTTGCAAGGTAAAACAGATCATTACTTTAAATATAAAGTAGATGTAAAAGGGATCACCAATCAAGAAAGCTCTGGCCGTTGTTGGATGTTTACCTCTACCAATGTTTTACGTCCACAGATTATGAAAAAATACAATCTTAGCAAATTCTATTTTTCACACAACTATCTATACTTTTGGGATATCTTTGAAAAATCGAATCTTTTCTTGGAGAATATGATAGCGACAGCCGATAAATCCATGGATGACCGTGCAGTTACCACCTATTTTAAATCACCTGTTAATGATGGTGGTGTATGGAATCTATATTATAATATAGCTCATAAATATGGGGCTGTACCACAAGAGGTCATGCCCGAAACGGCACACTCCAATAGCACTGGTCAAATGATCAGTTTGATTAATGAAAAATTGCGCCAAGGAGGTTTTAACCTTCGCACCATGGCAGAGGATGGAGCAAAAACAAAAGCTTTAAGAGTCGAGAAAAACAATATACTAAAAGACGTATATCGTATGCTTGCCTTATGTCTCGGTGAACCTCCACATGAATTTACTTGGAGATATAAGGATAAAGATGGTCATATTAAGGAGTTAGCAAACTACACTCCAAAGCAATTCTACGAAGAGATTACGCCAGCAGATTATAGTCCAGAGAACTATATTATGATTATGAATGATCCAACTAGAGCGTATTATAAAGTATATGATATTCAAAATTATAGAAATACGCAAGAAGGTGTCAATTGGATTTATCTGAATCTACCCAATGAGGAGATCAAAAAATCAGCCTTGACATCTATCAAAAACAATGAATCGATGTATGCTTCTTGCGATGTAGGTAAGCAATATAATCGCACTTCAGGTATTCTTGATCCTGAAATGTACGATTATGAATCACTGCTTGGCATCGACCTAAAGATGGATAAAAAAGCACGTATATTGACTCGTCAGAGTGGGTCTGCACATGCGATGAATCTAATTGCTTGTGATACCGATGAGAACGATAGCCCCCTAAAGTGGGAATTTGAGAATAGCTGGGGAGCTTCAAACGGAAATAATGGCTGTCTAACATTTACAGACCAATGGTTTGATGAATATTTGTTCCGCATAGTTATCCACAGAAAACACTTAAGCAAAAAAGCTATCGAAGCTCTGAAAGGTGAAGCGATACAATTACCTGTTTGGGATTATATGTTCTAAAAACCAAAGGCTAGATCCTTATATAAAACTAAATAGGATTCAATAAAAGAAGCTGCCCAGTATTCACATCAAGTGAATCTGGTCAGCCTCTTCTGTATTCTAATATCTTGATGTATTTGATTAAATATTTAATTTGCCCATTAGAACAAATATTCAAAGAATTAATCGCTTTTACAAGCGTCCTAACAAAGAATAGGGTGGATAAAAATGTGAAAAACCAGGTGTTTTTTGGGAATAAAATTAGAAACAGATCACCTATTTTCGCCGTATAAAAAATGAGTTCGAACGATACAAAATTAGTCAGGCTAATTTTTCCAATAGACTTGATTTTCTAAAGCAGTATATAATATACAAACACTAGCTGTTGTCGGATCATTTCGAGTACTATTCTTGCTTGTTCTATAAATGTTCTTTAAAGTAAATACGAAGAATAACGACCTCATGAATAAATTAAAAATTTCAGTTGCTCCCAAGCTAGAGAATACTCATGTTCCATACCAGAGATCAAAGCAACAGAATCATGAATACCATCCATTCGTAAAATATAATACTCGCCCCAAATTGTTTTCCTATTTCCTGATAGGAAAATGTATACATCGACATACACATCCACTCAACAAGGGGCAGTATTACATCTATAAATCAGGAAGTTACAATAGTCTCACCACCTCTTTCCAACTTATTTAACCTCCCAAGTGTCACCACTATTCATCAAATCATCCATACAGCAAATTTTAGTTTTTCCCTGTACCTCCTCAATCTGCTCCGCCAAAGCCTCGTCGTAAGTATGAGCCTCAACATTACGAATAACACCTAAAGCTACAGGATATTCTGGTGCTCGCATATTCACAAGCATCCAATGTAGATAAGGATTGGGATTACGGACATCATGAACTACGATATCCTCTTCAGTCACCCCTCCCTTACCCAGCTCAACCACCTTCAAGGCTCCACTCTTGGCAAACATCAGACCTTTATCTCTATTCTTTCCAAAAATCATAGGCTCGCCATGTTTTAGTATTAACTGTCGATCCTCTCTAGTGTCCTTCTCTGTTATAGCTGAATGAACCCCATCGGCAAATATCACACAGTTTTGTAATATTTCCACAACAGAAGTCCCTTTGTGCTTTACAGCCTCTTTCACAATCTCTGTTGTGAGGTTTATCTTTACATCTATCGAGCGGGCAAAGAATTTTCCTTGTGCACCAATACAAAGCTCACCTGGATTGAATGGATGTTCAATCGTTCCATACGGAGAGGTTTTTGTCTTTGTATTTAGCTGCGTTGTAGGAGAGTATTGTCCCTTTGTCAATCCGTATATCTCATTGTTAAACAACAATATCGTCATGTCTACATTTCTACGGACAACATGGATGAAATGATTTCCACCAATAGCTAAAGCATCACCATCGCCAGAAATTTGCAGAACATTTAGGTTTCGATTTGCATTTTTGACGCCAGAAGCAATCGCAGCTGCACGTCCATGAATAGTGTGAAAGCCAAAAGTATTCATATAATAAGGGAAACGAGAGGAACAACCTATTCCCGAAATTACGGCCCATGATTCCCTGGGATAAGCAAGTTCTGCCATCGCTTTTTGAACAGAAACAATAATACCATGATCCCCACAACCGGGACACCATCTTATCTCTTGATTGCTCTTAAAATCTTTAGAAGTATATGTTATATCGCTCATCATTTCTTTTTTTAATCATTTATCAACAGACTAATCTTCGCTTTTAATTCCTCGACTGTAAACGGCAAACCTTCCATTTTATTCACCTGCATATAGGTAAATTCAGGTAATTTACTCCTCAAATATTTTGCAAATTGCCCCAAATTTAGTTCACAAACAATAATCTTTTTATAACTAGAAAATACCTCTCTCGTATTTTTAGGCAGAGGATTGATATAATTAAAATGAGCTAAGCTAATACTCGTTCCTTCAGCATACATCTCATTGACTACAGAATAGAGGTGCCCATAGGTTCCTCCC
>CAMRAP010000093.1 GCA_947039985.1 uncultured Odoribacter sp. | reverse complement strand
CCACCACCAAGGATCAATACCAGCCAACCCATCATTGAAAATGCCGCTGTCAATCCATATTGTTTCCACAGATTTGCCACCTTTAGGAACATTCCGAATATTATTTGCACCACTCCAATCATCAGCGCCAAATTGAATAACTGCTCAGAATCCAGCATATAGGCTTTCATCTGAACCACCCATGGAATTTGAACTTCTAGTAATTGAATACCAAAGAAGGTTCCACTCACTATTCCCATGATCACCGTTGCAGCTCCTAGCCACTGTGCCAATGATAAAATGGGTTTTATATCTGGTTTTGCTTTAAACTTATAGATCGTAATTCCGACTAAAATCAACAATCCATAGCCTGCATCTCCCAAACAAAATCCAAAAAACAGCACAAAGAAAGGGGCAAAGAAAGGGGTCAAATCAATCTCTCGATAATTAGGCAAAGAATACAGTTCACCGATAAACTCAAATAAACGAGCAAACTTATTATTCTTGAGTTGAATAGGTGGATTGTCATTTGCATCAGGCTTTGCTAATTCATAAGCAACCCCTTTATCTGCTAGCCATGTATGCGTATCTACTGCAATACTTTCTGGCACCCAACCTTCCAATGAAACCACTTTATCTTCCACCAATAACTCTGTCGTATCTTTAATCTTCAACACATCTACATCCTCATTCACTCTCACTCGCAAGTCAGTTAGATAGGCTATTGAGATAGTAGCAAGCTTTCCGATGTTTTCTGCAATGCTCTCTTTTTCAGCTTCTAACTCCTTCATGCGTTGTTGAATTTCTGCAACACTCATTTCTGGAAAACTAACAGCATCTGCATCCGGTAATTCTGCACCATCTTTAGGTTGCACCGTTACAAAATACCTCTGCCCTTTATCTTGTTTGATAACAAACGCATTGTATGTATCTTCCCACTCCTCTAAATATTTATGATCGGGAGCAGTGAAAAATCTCAAATCCCATCCCATATCTTGCAATGCAGCTATTCGCTTGGCTGGCATTTCACCCCAAGGCGTATAAATACTAGCATCTTTTCCTAGTGCAGCAAGCTGTTGATCGATATGATCCTTACGCTTGAATTGATTCTCTAAGAAAGCAAGTACATCTAAGTCGGTAAACTCTGATCCATTGTCTAATGCATCATTTGGATAAAAAACATGCTGATAGAAAGCCATTTTCTCTTTTGGCTCTATTGCTTGCGACCAATCTTTCAAGATATCTTTCAAAGATTCAGGTGCTTTCGACACTCGTTTCTCTAGCTGTCTAAGCATCTCGCCTATTCGCTTGATCAGCGCGAATTTTTGCCTTAAATCTTCATTTTGGCTGGTCTGTTTTTTGTTCTCATGTATATGAACAACCCCTTTTTCTCGAAGTTCTTCGAGAAAACTCTGATACTCCTTATAGAATACCAGTAGGGATAATTTTTGCATAGGTACTATCATACTTCGTCCTCCATCACTTTACGGGTTTTCACAATCTTTTGTGCAGACTTCGAAAGGTTTTCCTCGTCTTCCAAGAATCGCTTAATCTTACGAATTGCTTCTTGAAATCCAGGTATCTGCACCTTTTCATACAGATTCACCTTTTGTGTTGTCTTTTTACGGGCACGGTCTAAGAGTTCCATTTTGCGCCTATACAACTCTCCTTCAAGAGCTATATTGATCACCTCTTTCACATGCTGTATCCCGTCAAGAAACCAACCTGGCGCATTGAATAAACTGAAATCTTTGATTTCATATTCCACATTATCCAAAACGGGGGTACGTACACCTGCTATCTTTTTAACCGTCATACTCACATCTTTTATCGTGATTAGATCCGGTCTATATTCATCGTAAAGTTGTAGCATTTCATTCAGACCATTCAGTGTAGCACTCAATTTGTCGTTAAATTCATCAGCCACCTCTTTTGCTTTCTTTACTTCTGAACGCAGGGCAGATTCCTTGTTTTTGATGGTAGGCAAAGCTCGTACACGAGTCTTGAGCTGTTTGTCAAGAGTCTGCAACGAAGTCTTATTATATTGAAATTTAATCATTGATTTTAATTTTTAAATTCTAATCTTTGCTCTACTATCCTTTGAAAATTAATAATTTCCAAATTCATCCATAATATCTTGCTTAATACCTAATTCTGACTGGGTAAAATATGTTCTAAACAGAGTCCAAGCAGTGTCTAACATCTGCGTAATATCTATGTTTACATCAATAGCAAGTAGTTCGTTCGAATAATCTCGTGCGAAATCCAAGGTACGCTTATCGTAATCGGTCAGGTCAAAACCATTCTCCAATTTTGTGCGTGCATTAGCAGCATCAGCAA
Organism: uncultured Odoribacter sp.; assembly: GCA_947039985.1. Lineage (GTDB taxonomy): Bacteria > Bacteroidota > Bacteroidia > Bacteroidales > Marinifilaceae > Odoribacter. The sequence goes on along the minus strand of CAMRAP010000093.1, from coordinate 4,637 downwards.
ATAATCGGATAGCCGCATTCATCACTTGTGGGTGATCTTTACGAGTTTTCTTACCAATCACCAACTGCTTTAAACGAGATAGACTTCGGAAAGGGTCAACAATGACCTTACCAATATCTGTATCCTTACGCAAAAACAACTGTCCTTCTGTGATATAACCCGTATTATCTGGAATAGCGTGAGTAATATCTCCTCCCGACAAGGTGGTTACAGCAATAATTGTAATCGAGCCTCCTTCTGGAAACTGTACCGATTTCTCATATATTTTTGCCAAATCAGAATAGAGAGAACCCGGCATTGAGTCTTTCGAAGGAATTTGATCCATACGATTTGATACAATACTCAAGGCATCTGCATAAAGTGTCATATCTGTCAACAGAACAAGTACTTTCTCGTTTTTATCAACGGCAAAATACTCTGCTGCTGCCAAAGCCATATCTGGAACCAACAAACGCTCAACGGGTGGCGCTTCTGTTGTATTCACAAAACTAACAATACGATCAAGTACTCCAGCATTATCAAACAGATGCTTAAAATAAAGATAGTCATCATTGGTCAATCCCATACCTCCCAAAATAATACGGTCTGTTTGTGCACGTAGTGCAACATTTGCCATAACTTGGTTGTAAGGTTGATCTGGATCGGCAAAGAAAGGTATCTTCTGACCAGAAACCAATGTGTTATTCAAGTCAATACCTGCAATACCTGTTGCTATCAACTCCGATGGTTGTTTACGTCGAACAGGATTCACCGATGGTCCTCCAATTTCACGTTCCTCTCCATCTACCGGTGGACCTCCATCAATAGGATCGCCAAAGGCATTGAAGAAACGACCACATAAATCATCGCCCACTTTCAAGGTTGGAGATTTTCCTAGAAAAGTCACTTCGGCATTTGTCGGAATACCTTCAGTACCCGAAAATACTTGCAAAGTGATGTCATCACCCCAGATTTTCACAACCTGTGCCAATCTACCATTCACCATGGCTAATTCCTCATTTCCAACTCCCTGCGCTTTCAGCGAACAAGTAGCTTTGGTGATCTGAGTGATCTTTGTATATACTTTTTGAAAAGCAGTATTCATAGTTTTTTAATTATTATATCTTACTTCTTTCTCTCGTTCACTATATCCTTGATATCTTGCTCAAATTTCTTAAACTGATCTGACTCATATTCAGAATAGTTCAATTGCTTGAAGCTATTTATCATTCGCTTAAAATAAGGATTTACCTCTTCAAAGGATTCAAATTCAAATTCTGATCGAACAACACCCAAAACCATACTTAACATATACTTCTGACGTTCCATTGAAGAAGAGCCATCAATATTATCAAAAGCATCTTGCTGTAAAATGGCAAAATCGATCAATTCAGACTTCCAAAAGATTAAATGGTACTCCAATGGAACTCCATCATCCCCCAAAATATCAATTTGTTCTGCTGTTTCACGTCCTCTCACCAGCGTATTGCGTGCTTCATTTACATCCCGAATCCATTCAGGAGAAACATTTTTCGCTGCATACTCCACAAATTCAGGATATTCCAAATATTTAGAATAAGAGTCCAAAGTTTCAATGGCAGGATAGCGTTTTGAGTCGGCACGATCTTGTGATAGAGCATAAAAACAACGAGCCACCTTTTTAGTTGATTCTGTCACTGGTTCTTTCAAGTTACCACCGGCTGGTGATACTGTACCAATAAAGGTTACTGAACCTGTTTCACCATTGTTCAAATAAACAAATCCTGCACGAGCATAGAAGTTCGAGATAATCGCTGACAAGTCCATCGGGAAAGCATCCTGTCCAGGCAACTCTTCCAAACGGTTTGACATCTCACGCAAAGCCTGTGCCCAACGTGATGTCGAGTCTGCTAATAATAACACCTTCATTCCCATGGCTCTATAATATTCACCGATAGTCATGGCAGTATATACAGATGCCTCACGAGAAGCAACTGGCATATTAGAGGTATTTGCAATAATAGTGGTACGCTCATACAATGAACGACCAGAACGAGGGTCTTGTAATTCTGGAAATTCAGTAAAGATTTCAACCACCTCATTTGCACGCTCACCACAAGCTGCCATGATAATCACATCTGCATCTGCAAAACGTGCCAAAGCATGTTGTAATACTGTTTTTCCTGTTCCAAATGGACCCGGAATAAATCCAGTTCCACCTTCTAACATGGGATTCATGGTATCTATTACTCGTACCCCTGTTTCCATTTGTCTAAATGGACGTGGTTTATCAATATAATTACGAATAGCCATTTTCACGGGCCATTTCTGCACCATTGTGACCTCATACGTCTTACCAGCACTATCTTTTAGTACGGCAATGGTATCTAAAATAGTATACTCACCCGCAACAACAATAGAATCTAAGGTATATTCACCTTCCATTTTGAAAGGCACCATAATTTTATGTTCTAACCAGTTTTCTTTTACATTCCCTATCCAATCAGCAGCCTTTACTTTATCGCCTGCCTTTGCCAAGGGAGCAAAACTCCATTTTTTATCATCTTCCAACGGATTGGTGTACTCTCCCCTTTTCAAAAAGACTCCCGTCATTTTATCCAAATCGTTCAATAGTCCATCAAAGTTTTTCGACAACAAACCAGGCCCAAGAGATATCTCAAGCATATGGTTCTGAAATTCCACTAAAGCACCCGATTTTAAACCTCGAGTACTCTCAAATACTTGCACATAGGCAATGTTTCCCACCACCTTAATGACTTCAGCCATCAATCGCTCTTCAGCGATTTCAATAAAGCATATCTCATTCTGAGAAACAGGCCCCTCAACTTTCACCAGTACAAGGTTGGAAATAATGCTATGAACTTTTCCTAGTGTTTTAGCCATAATATTCATTTAAAAATCCTTCTTCCGAGATTTTATTATTTAAATTGTTCTTCAAACTGGAAACTTTGTCGGAATTTTTCGACCATTTCCATAAATACTTTTCGACCAGATTCTGAATCCATCTTACTCCATCGTTCAATAATCATCAGTCGCAACATATAACTGATTACCCTTTCCAAAGAGAAATACTCAAAGGTTACGGCTTCATCTAAAAAACGCCAAATAATCAAATCCAATCCACGTTCACGCTCCACTAGATTATCGTTATCCATTAGTGTAATGACCTTTTCTACAAAAGGGTAATCCATCGAAAGACCGAAATCTTTGGCATTAGAAGTCCTTAAAGCGATAGAAAACTCATTGCTTCCTATAACCTCTTTTTCTATTGCTAAGTCATGTTTTCGGACATTCAAAGCTGTGACTAAATTTTTAAGATTCATCGAAAATTCAGCATACTCTCTTACCAAAGAATTATCCGCCTTCATCATGTAATTGTAATACATCCAGCTGAATACATTTTCTGGCGAAAGATCGTAGCGCAAATGCTCGTCTTTAAAATCTGTTATAAATTCGCTTAAATAAGTGGGTAAGAGGTTTTCAGTTTCTTGCACCTCATCTTCCAGTACTTTTGTCGAATAAACAGTTTTTAGATAGGTGTTCACTTCCTGTTTATTCAATAAACGCAATACTTGTGCATTATCATTCGGAAGAAAAAACAAATCAATCAATTTTTTATCTTTCCCACTGATGTAATCGACCAATTGCACACGAAATTCCTCGACAGTCAACGACAGTTTTCGATCATCCCATGTAATATCTGGCAAGCCTGCAATAAAAGCAATATAATCCATACGCTTGTTTTTACTTATATAGTAGTGTCTTTGTAAAACTACGCATATATTGATTGAAGAAGGCTTCAAAAAGTTCTTCTGAGAAAGCCACCTGATAACTGCCATCTTTCGGACGAATGACAAATGCTCCATCTGTATTTCTAGCTTTAATTTCCAGGCCTTTATCTAGTAACTCTTTGTACTTTGATGCAACAAATTCTTGAAAGGCTGTTTTCTCCTCTTCGGAAAGGATCAATTCCAAATTCAAGTTTCCAGCACTAATATCCCATTTCTTCACAATAGACACCATCATTTCCTGAACAAAAGCCTTCTCTTTAAAAGCAACTTCTGTCATTTCTTTTGCCACTTTACCAGCAATTAAATCGGTAATTGATTGTTTTAAGGCAGTGATTGACTGTCGTGTACTCAAACTGATTTCCGACTCTGCCTTCTTTTTCAAATTCTCAGCATCTGCATCCGCATTGGTCTTGATTTCGTTTGCTTTAGCTTCTGCCTCAGCGATTAACTGCACCGCTTTCTCTTTTGCCTCAGCAATGATTGTTTCAGCCTCTTGATTAGCCTTATCAATCCCCTCCTCGTACAGTTTTTTAGTTAAGACATCTAATTTATTTTCCATATTGTAATATAGTTTTTTAATAATTTCTAAACATCATTTATTCATCATACAACAAGTATGCCATCTCCTCACTTTGAACGCTCCAAATTACGACTTTTTATGTTGAATCACAAACAAATATTTAGATTTAAAACGTTTTAAATCAAACAAGCTCTATTTCGGTGAAATGCAGTTTTAATTTTACGAATATATCAGATGATTTGTTTGGTTAAAAGCTTTTGGATTTAGTTCTTCCATTCAATGAATGAGATCTTTACAAAATAAATTGTATTTGTTAAACTTGTTCTCGGTTCTCTGTTTATTTGAGA
>CAMRAP010000092.1 GCA_947039985.1 uncultured Odoribacter sp. | reverse complement strand
TACCGTAGCTAAATTCTAAGTTCTCTATTTGTACCATTGCTTTTGATTTTAAATATCACACTAGTGCACTATCAGCCTAGTGCACCGCAAATATAGAACGTTTTTTTCAGAAAACAACTTTTTTTGGAAAAAAAGATATAAATTTGAAGTCTCACGAAATTTGAAACAATAATTAATAAATAATAATGAATAAAAAACTATCAACAGGACTACTAGCACTCGGACTTGTATTTAGTCATTCTATCTTTGGACAAAAGACAGCTTCCTCTTGGGAGAATGCTGTTATTGAAGTAAAAACAGAAATGGGCAAGGAACTCAAAAAGCATAACATGCCCTTTATCTCAGGAGTTAGTAAAGGAAAGCAAGCTGCTCAAACCATCTCATTAAATGTCAGTGGTATCAAGCAATTAATCTTGACTGCATGGGAAACAACAGACGGTAATGGTAGTGATCATTCAGTATGGGCAAATGCACGTCTAACAACAAAAGATGGAGAAATTGTATGGTTAGACGAATTAAAAACCATAAAAGAAAAGTCTGGATATGGAAGTATCACTCGAAATAAAGCCCCAGATGGAAAAAAAATCACTATTGCAGGCAAAGAATACGACCGAGGTATATTTGTTCATGCACCAGGTGAACTTACTTTCAATTTAGATGGGAAATACACTAAATTTGAAGCAGAAGTAGGAATTAATCAAAGTGGAAATGGTTCTGTGGTATTTAGAATTCAAAATATAAGAGCAGATAAATATGTCAATACCATAAAGAGAACTTATCCCAAAGAGCTATCTATCTTTTTAGGATATGCAGGAACTACAACCGATGCATGGCTAACAACAACTGATGCCTCTATTGAACAGGCTGCTGCAAAGCGTGCAATTTCTAGACTCGAAAATAAAACACATTACACTAGCATACTTGACAAATATGCAGAAAGCAAAAGTATTAACGAGCAAATAAAAGAGTATTTAGCCTTAATTGAAGAAGTCGATGCCATATTATCTGTGCAATCACAACTAGAGTGGGTGAACATAGAAGCTATCAATTTAGCTTATGCGGAAATGTCTACACGCAAAGGATTTGATCAGCTTACTAATAAAAAATTACTAGATTTCATTCTTAGAAACTATGATAAAGCAAAAGCCGGATTATACTCAGGAGATACAGACAAAATTGCATTAGCAAAAGAAATCGTTCAAGCTAAACGCAGCCTATTAATGGCAAACCCTCTGTTTGATATGGATAAAATATTAGTGGGTCGTTACAAATTAGGAAACAGAGCAAATTCAGTGATGGCTCCATCCTTAGGTACTCAACCGAACAACTGGGCTAGTCAACCATCTGCAAGTAAAAGCGGATTTGATGCAGAGATTTCAGTGCTGTCTAATTTACGAGGAGATATAAAAAGTAGTACCCTTTTTAAACCTAAAAATAGTACCTCTGTTACTGATTTGAATCTACATTGGGATGCTGATCGCATCTTATTTACCATGGCAGATGAAACCAAAAAATGGCAGGTATATGAAATAGGTGTAGATGGAAATGGACTAAAGATAGTCATCCATTCGCCAGAAGAAGATTTAGATTTTTGTGATGCAATCTATTTACCAGATGGAAGAATCATTGCAACATCAACCATTGGCTACCATGGTGTTCCTTGCGTAAATGGCTTAACTCCAGTATGTAATACGATTCTTTACAATCCCAAAAACCAGGATTTACGCCGACTTACATTCGACCAAGATGGCAACTGGAATCCTTTTGTTATGAATAACGGTCGTGTGATGTACACCCGTTGGGAATATACAGATTTAACACACTATTTCTCTCGTTTTGTGATGCACATGAATCCTGATGGAACTGAAAACAAAGCCCTATATGGTAGTGGTTCATTTTGGCCCAATAGTACATTTGACATGAAACCACTTCCTGGTGCTACGAATCAATTTGTAGCGGTTATTTCAGGACATCATGGTGTAGCTCGTTCTGGTCGATTGATGATTTTTGACCCTAACAAATCACGAAAAGAAGAGCAAGGAGTTGTGCAAGAGCTACCATTTAAAGATCGTAAGATTATCCCAGAGGTAAAGGATGGATTAGTGGATGGAGTTTGGCCACAATTCATCAAACCATATCCTTTGGACGATAAATATTTTTTAGTTGCAGCAAAACTATCTCCAACCAGCCTATGGGGAATTTATTTAGTCGACGTATTTGATAATCTAACCCTAATTGCTGAATATCCAGGCGAAGGTTTAATTCACCCTATTCCTGTCGTGAAACGTAAAATGCCACCAATCATTCCTGATAGAGTAAACTTAAAAGATAAGGAATCAACTATTTTTATCCAAGATATTTATGAAGGTGAAGGTCTTCCTGGTGTGCCACGAGGAACGGTTAAAGAGCTACGCTTATATGCATTTGAATTTGCTTATCACAACTCTCCTTCTGACCACTATGCACAAGGAATACAAGCAGGTTGGGACATAAAACGTCTATTAGGAACAGTTCCTGTTGAAAAAGATGGCTCTGCAATTTTTAAAGTGCCTGCAAATGTACCTATCTCTATTCAACCGGTGGATTCCCTAGGACGAGCAGTGCAATGGATGCGTAGTTGGATTACTTCCATGCCAGGGGAAACGGTGTCATGTATTGGTTGTCATGAGGATCAAAACAAAATCCCTATTCCAAAGCGTACCATTGCATCAGAAAAATCACCACATAAAATAAAAACACCAGAAGGTGGCGTACGTTCTATTACATTTGATTTGGAGATTCAACCTATCTTAGATAGAGCATGTATTGCTTGTCACAATGAAAAATCGTCCATTAATTTTGTAAAAGGTAACTCCGAAGGACCGGTTGATTGGACAGGAGCAAAACGTAACTTTAGTACTAGTTATTTAGCATTTCATCCATATATCTATCGACAAGGACCAGAAGCAGAGATGTATGTTTTAAAACCATATGAATATCATGCTTCAAACAGTGAGCTTATTAGAATATTAGAGAAAGGACATCATGGAGTGGAGTTAACAGATAAAGAGTGGCGTTCCTTCTACCGTTGGATTGATATGAATGCTCCTTATGGTGGCACATTTGAAGAGATTTCAAAATATCGTGGACAAGATCAATACAAACGACGCATAGAACTAGCTGATAAATATAATAATGCAGGTATCGATTGGCGTAAGGAGATAGAGGACTATGCTTCATATCTAAAAGCAAAGGGTGAAATTAAAGCAGTTATGCCAATAGCTCCTAAAGCGATGGAATACAAACAAGCTAAAGTAAAAGGATGGCCAATTAAAGATCCGAAAGCAGTTCAATTAGAGCGCAAAACAGTTGAGATTGCTCAAGGTGTTTCACTAAATTTTATTAAAGTGCCTGCTAGAAAATTTGTTATGGGGAATAATTCTGGCGAAAAAGATCATGCACCAGCGTTTAAGACTGAGATCAAACGCTCATACTGGATTGCAGAAACAGAGTTAACGAATGAACAGTATAAAGCATTAGTACCAGAACATGATAGCCGCATTATTGGTCAGTTTTGGAAAGATCATACAACGGCTGGTTATCCTGCCAACTTACCAAAACAACCTGCTATTCGTGTTAGCTGGCAAGAGGCTATGAAGTATTGCGAAGTATTAAGCAAGAAAACAGGTTTAAATATTCAACTACCTACAGAGACACAATGGGAATGGGCAGCAACAAGTGGTTCAGACCAAGCTTTTTGGTATGGAGATGTAGATAGTGATTTTGCAAAATATGAAAACTTAGCTGATGCTTCTTTATCTGATATGGCAGTTTCGGGAGTAAATCCTCAACCCATGGCTAAAACGAATCCCTGGTTTAAATATTATGACTATATCCCTAAAAATCCAAAGGTGGATGACGGCAATATGATTGTAACTGATGTTGCTTCATATCAAGCTACACCTTGGGGATTGTATGATATACATGGAAATGTTGCCGAGTGGACTCGTAGCGAATATATTGCTTATCCTTTGAATAAAGGTAAAAAAGAGAATATTGAAAAGGTGGTTCGTGGAGGTTCATGGGTGGATAGACCAAAATACTCTACAGCTCATACACGTAAGAGCTTTTTACCCTGGCAAAAAGTTTTTAATGTGGGCATTCGTTTAGTTATTGAAGAGTAAACTAAAATGGCCCCATAAAAAAGAGACTATCTCGAGTTTGTATAACCAAATCAAGATAGTCTCTTTTTCTATGACTTAAAGTCTATTTCTACATATTCTCAGCGATCAGCTTAGCACAATCCTGCATCTCTTCGGCAGTAAATTGCTTTTTAGGATTAGAGAAATTGATGTCATTACCACTATTTAGAGGAACTAAATGCACATGAGCATGTGGTACGTCTAGTCCTAAGACAGCAACTCCAACTCTTTGACAAGGAATACTTTTATCAATACCTTTAGCCACCTTTTTAGCAAAAAGCATCAAACCAGCTAATTCCTCATTAGTCAGATCAAACAGATAATCTATCTCTTTTTTAGGAATAACTAGGGTGTGCCCTTTTTGCAAAGGATTGATGTCCAAAAAAGCATAATAATTTTCATCCTCTGCTACTTTGTAAGAAGGAATTTCACCGTTTACGATTTTTGTAAAAATAGATGCCATGATATTATATGCTAATATCCATAATTTCAAACTCCATTTCACCAGCAGGTACTTGTACCTTCACCTTATCCCCTAGTTTTTTTCCAAGCAAAGCTTGTCCAATAGGAGTTGTGACGGTCAACTTACCCTCTTTTAAATTTGCTTCTGATTCAGATACCAATGTATATGTCATCGTTGCCGCTGTTTTAAGATTTTTAATTGTCACCTTATTCAATAACTGAACTTTAGACGTATCAATTTGCGACTCATCAATCACCCTACAACTTGCAATTATATTTTGTAATTGAGAAATTTTTGCTTCCAGCATTCCTTGAGCATCTTTAGATGCATCATATTCAGCATTTTCTGAAATATCACCTTTCTCTATTGCTTCACCAATAGCTCTAGAAATTCTTGGGCGCTCAACATTCTGCAATTGCTCCAGTTCTTTCTGTAGTTTTTCGAAGCCCTGTTTTGTTACATAAGACACCTTTACGCTCATAACTATTTAATATATTAATGTTTAAATTTTAGTATAAAATAAATGACACTTATCCTCCAATAAGTGCCTTTATTAAAAAGAATTTCGGAATTTACATACTCAAAATCCTCACCTCTGAATACAAAGTTAAGATCTTATTTTGGAATAAAAAAGTTTTTTCTCGAAAAAGCAATATAATGTATACAAAATTAGTAACCATAGCCCTTAAAATCAGCTGAAGTATTTTACATAGACCCAGTAACACACTATCTAGTGTATTATAAATAGCATGAGAACCTTCCCACTATCTACTAAGTAATATCAATATTGATACAAATACAAATTTTAGAAACCTATTTAGACAACAACTTTTAGTACTTTTCAAAATGAACTCTTAGGCACAATTTAATCGGTATTTCCATAAGTATAAGTATACCAATAAAGCAAGCCTACAAAAAATGCACCTCCAACAATATTGCCTAAGGTAGCAGGAATTAGATTTTTTAGGAATAGAGTCGAAATAGATATATCAACACCTTGCATCATCGCAATAGGGATAAAAAACATATTAGCAATAGAGTGTTCGTAACCAATTGTTACAAAAGCCATAACAGGCCACCATATGCCAAGTATTTTTCCTGTGGTGGTATGAGCAGACATCCCTAGCCACAATGCTAAACAAACTAGCCAATTAGCCCCAATTCCTTTTAGAAATGTCACATAGAATGGATTTGACACTTTACTCATTGCAAGATCTTTTACACCATCAACCCATGGACTATAGCTCAGTATATTTGTTAGATAGACTAGAAAATATGCAAACATTAATGCTCCGATGAAATTACCAATCCATACCAGTATCCAGTTATGAATAGCTTTACGCCAAGGCTGTTTGGCACTCATTGTGCTAGGTATAAAATAGGCTGTATTACCCGTAAAAAGCTCCCCTCCAGCTAATACGACCAAGATTAGCCCGACTGGAAAGGAAACGCCCATTAACATTTTAACAACTCCTGGATTTATCTCTGAAAGAGCTGGAAACCCAAAGCCTAAAATAATAGACAATAATGCTCCCATTGATATATATACTCCAGCTAAGAAACTTAGAACAAGAATTTTATTTAGACGATATCCTCCTTTTTCAACTGCTGAATCGGATGCATAATTAACAATATCACTGGGTTTTAACATGATTTCAACGATTTTAAATTAAACGTATTAGTCATTTAGAAGAAGAAAACACCATTATTGCCCATTAAAGGCAATAATAATGTCGTCAAATCTATTTAAATACTCTCTTTCATTTTTATTAGAAGGAAACTTTTTTACCATTATAGCAGTCCATGAAGATTTTTTCAAGGTCTTCTACTGTTGGTACACGAGGATTAAAGCTTGTACATACATCATCGAATGCATTTTGAGCCATTGCTTTAATCTTTTCATTCCACTCTCTTTTCGAGATACCACACTCTTGAAAAGAAGCTGGGACATTAACTTTGTCTCTTAGTATTTCAATTTCAGAAGCAAAATCTTCGGCAGTTTCTTTACCTATTAATTGTGCTAAATCTAAATATCTATTTGAAAATTTAGAGTTATACCGAATAACATTTGGAAGAACAATCGCATTGGCACGACCGTGAGGTACACCAAACATGCCACCTACTTGATGAGCTAAAGAGTGAGCAATACCTAACCATGAATTGGCAAAAGCATAACCTCCTAGAAATGCAGCATCATGCATCTTTTGACGCAGGTAAACATCCTCTAGATTGTTGCAAGCTTTCTCTAAATTATCAAAAACAAGCGAAATACTTCCTTTGGCAAATGCATCTGCATAATTATCTTCAATGTTTGAAGCATAAGCTTCAACACTGTGTGTTAATGCATCAAGACCTGTATTAGCAG
>CAMRAP010000091.1 GCA_947039985.1 uncultured Odoribacter sp. | reverse complement strand
TTAATTTCTAAGGTGCCACGGATAATATCTCCCCTTGTGTTTGCCCCATTTGCAAGGCTGAATGTGCCTCCAGCAATGGTGAACATGCGTTTTTTGAAGGCAGTTGTAAAATCAACTTCAAGAATGGATGCACCCTCTATCTTAATTGTGCCATTTTGAAATGGCTGTGAACTGCCAGAAGTGTCACTGCTGACAGAGGTTGCAATAAAGGTGGATTCCGTAATATCTTGTTCAATAAAATATGGAGATAATATATTCTGTTCGTCCTCTGTAAAGTAGTTTCCCAATGCCAACTCGTCTATAATTGCCTGTATTTGACCATTATATGAGTGGGGGACAGTGGCATCTAAGCTCTCTTTGATTGTTTCAATTTCCTTGTTTTTTTCTAGAATTTCGGCTTTTTTAATTGTGATTTTTCCGTTGATTTCATCCAAAAGTTTTTGCTGCACAGCCTTGCCCTCTGTGGTGGTTTCCATTGCTAGAGCTTGTATGGTAATGCTCTGCTGGTTGGTCAAGTCCTTTAATTCGTTCTCCAAGTCAGCCAATGTGGATTGTGCCACAAGTAATCTACCAGTAGTGGAGGCGCGCAAACCGATAAGCCCTTTGTAGAGTGTCTGTTTGTTTAAAATACTGCGTTTCCATGCATTCCACTTGTGGGCAAGAGCACTTTCAATATCTCCATTGGAAATGAAATAGGAGAGGTCGTATAGCCAGTTGGTGCCGATGGGATTTACCTCGCGAATATCAAGGTCATCTGCTCCAAATGGTCTGATGGCAGTTGCCAATTCATCGCTCATCTCTACCACGTTGATCTCCTGCAAAAGATTTTCAAAATCCAAATAAATGGGAAGTGTTGGACGATCTTCGTCTATGTCATACACATTGATGGACATGGCATAGGGATCGAACACAAACACACACCTGAATTTTTCGGGAGCAGTATTGTACATGAAAGACAAAAGGCGCTCTTCATTGGTGTCAAAGGTTCTGTATCGCCCAATCAGTTTTGGCGAAACATATCCCGCAGTCCACCCTTTGGCAAGTTCCAAAACACGACCCAGCACCGTATCCTGAGCAGAGGCAGGATTCCAAAAATTAAAGGTGCCTTCTTCCATGAAAAATTGCTTAGAATCTAGTGTTTTCTCTAGGGAATAGCCTGTCACTTCCTTGATGTCAGAAATACCGTCTGAGATGGTGGTTGGGTTCATTATGACAAACACCCCATATTGCTTTGTGTAAATCAACTTGTGTCCAGTTACTGCGTGATAGAAAGGATTTGGCTGACTGCCATCCAACTTGCTGGCAACTTTAAACGAGATTTCACTTGGTTCTGAGAACTTAATATTTAGCTTGATATCAAAAACCGATGGGATGGTGCAAATAGTCTTTCCCCCCAAGGTTTGCAGTGCCAACACTGGAACTTCTGGCCTGCCGTAAAGGTCAAATTCTAATTTTGAATAATCTAAGAACATTTAAAACTCCTTATCCTCCAATATTATATAGAAATTTACTTGTTATGCTAAGTGTGCCGTTACCTATCACTTCAAGAACATTATCACCTTGCACTATGCGGAAGAAATTTTGATTGAATTCATCATACAGGTTATAATTATGGTTCAGCTCTTGTATGACACCCAGTGCGTTGTCCACATGGATATTCAAATCCGATGCAGGTAGATTGTCTAGTAAAAACTCTCGTCCGTTATCGCTATGGTTCACAATCTTTACACTTTGCACACCTGAGCATGGCTGAATAATCATGGTTGGCCTTAAATACTCCCTTATTGAGCTATCATTGCGGTATAATATTTGCGTGACACCGTTGATTGGGTAACTTATGGTATGGTCAAACCCATATCCATAAGGACAATCACAGCGAAAGGTAGCCTCAAAAGCCACAGGGAGCCATCCGTGAGAAAGAGGTGTTAGGGACGTAACTAGACATCTATACTGGACGTGCCCCAAGTCAGGTTGCTCGATGGAAAGCCATTTGTAGTCCTGATGTCCAGTGAGCCACATGGCCACACTTTCCAATTCATATCTATCAAGCTCACGGTCTGCACCGAAAACCAACTTGAATTCTAGGGGCTTTGTGTGATAGTTCACCCCAAGATGAACAGGATTTATCCTGTTATTGGTGGTGCTTTCAACGATTGAAGCTCCGTTTCCAAAGCTTACATTGCTTTGCCCTGTGCCACCAAAATCATAGAGCATAAGCCCGTACATGGCAGAACTTTCGCCATTAAAAACAAATTCATAGGCATTAAACACTTCCTATTTTCACCTCCTATTACTATTGAAAAAAGAGGGGGGAGTCAAACCCCCTCCAAATTACCGTTTGATATTTAGATGATTGAGCACTTCATCGGTGAATGTCCTTGTGATTTCACGATGCTTTTCAACGGTTTCGTCGTTAGCGCCATAAATAGTAACGTCTCCAAAATGAATGCCACTGTTTTGATTGTTTGTTATATTATCCAGATTTGGCGTTAAATTGTTTGCAGTTGGTTGGTTGAGACTGCTCATAGTAGAGGTGTCTAGTTTGCGAGAAAGCAAGTCGACAAACTCAATCAGTGAAAATAGGCTGCCCTTGTCGTGATTGGAGATAATCGCTTCACCGTGCTCTAATTTAGCCATTAGTTCATTTTCCTTTAAAGAACCTTTGTCGCCTGCAATACCACCTGTGTGATAGGTATAATCCTTGTACTTATCAAATAACTTCTGCCCACCAAGTTCATCCACATACCACACACCATCTGAACCACGTACTGCATTTACACCATAATTACTTAATCGGCGTGATAAATTAAAGTTATCTTCACTTAACTGCTCCTGTTGCTCAGCATCAGCATTATGATAAGCTTGACTGTTTTGGTACATCTGTTTGATTATGGCTTGGATATGGTCATTGTCAGATGGAGATGTATTCTCACCTCCACCGCCAATAACGGTATTACCGTTATTATCCTCTGGATTGGCATTTTCAATATCCGAATCAATATTGTCAAATGCGCCGACATAATCTCCATATCTTTTTGCTGCGGCCAAACACGTATCCCAAGCAGTGGTGATTTCCTTGTTAAGCAAACTGCCGTACTGTGTATTCCATGTGATTAACTCACCATATAGTGTATCCCAGTTGTTTTTGATATACTCCATAGCCATATCGTGAAGCTTCTGTTCACTGCTGATGGAGTCTTCTAGGATGCCTATCTCCTTGTCCTTTTCCTTGTCATAAGCCTCCTGCATCTTATCCAGAGATTCCTGTTGGGCGTCGGATGCATGCTCACCTTGTGCGTCAGCCAATTCTCCCTGTAGTTCAGCCAATTCTTCTTCCAGCTTTGCTTTTTGGGACTGTGCATCACGACTATCATCTAGAGATAAGGAGTTAATTCTCTCCTGCAATTTTGCAATTGCAGATATTTTTTCAGCGACATCGTCCTGATAATTGGTTTCCTTTTCAGCTGCCTCAATAGACTCCTTTTTAAGTGCTATCAGATCGCCATAGGATTCCTTCATGTCCTCAAGCGCGTCAATCTGCTGTTCAATTTTGTGACTTAGCATATCCATCACGTATTGGAGAATATCATCCATACCAGATTTCATGCCACTAAGCTCATCTTCAACACTTCCCAGAGCCTGCCCAATGCCATTTGCGGCGCTCTCGCCCAATGCCTGTATTGCCTTAATGTTGTGCAAGGCGGCCTGATATTGTTCTCCACTTAAGTCTAGTAGTGCCAAATTGGCATACACCAACCCCCACGTAGTGGTTGTGGTCTGCGTTGTAGCGTTGAGAAGTGTATTCAAGTCCTCGATAGAGTCTTTTTGAAGAGCTAGGCGCAGTCGCTCAATATAACTCATTGCGTTATCTAATGCAAGCTGTCTAGTCTTGGCCTTAATAACATTGTTAATGCTCTCCTCGTTTATAACCAAAAGACCATTCTCATCATTTAGATATTGCATATACTCAGGTCCGAGGGCAATGATATCTTGAAAGGCATCAACAGAGATAAAACCATCATTTGAAGCATACTCATTTGCTGCATTCTTTAATGTGTCGAATACATTTTGTATTTCGTCCACAGATTCAGATGATTGAGAAACAATTTCCTTTAAGTTGTTGACAATACTAACCTTCGTAGCCTCAAAGGATTGTTGAGCCTCTCTCCAAGCCTCAGAGCTGGCCTCATTCTCGCCATTCAAATCTTCCATATTGTCGATTAGGCTTTCGGTGTCTTCTCGCAATGCATTGGTGGCATCCTGCATGGACTCGTATCCACCCATATTCTCGGCAACTAAATCGTTAATAAGCTCTTTATTTTTCACAAAGAACGCATTGGTTTCATCGTTATACTCAACCTTAAATCCCAATTCCGTTAACGCTTTTGTCCCATTACCAATGGTGTCATCCCTAAGATTGTTTAGATTATGTAGAGCCTCTTGCTCTCCCTTATAGACAGTGAGCAATTCTTTTTCCAAAAGAATCTTATCTTTTAAATCTTCGGTATTGGAAAGTTCAAACTCTATATTGTTTCTGCGGATGCTGACTTGGCTCAACCTCTCAATGGCTTCTCGGTACTGTTCAATATCTGCTATATACTCGTCAACAGGACTGCCGCCCGAGCCGGAAGCATTGTGCTGGGAGCCATATAGCGATTTTAAGTCCAATCCCTTTAGGTTGTTTAAATTGTCAATTATAATATCATTGGCGGCAATTTGCTCCGTTATAGTTTCAACGCGTTCGGTTATAACGTCCTTGTAATCTGCAGACCATTCGTCGACGGACTGTTCATCTATTGATATTCCATCTTTAATTTCCGTTGTAAGTGTAATCTTAGGGGTGGTAAATTCTCCGATGTTATTAATTCCATCTGCGATGCCTACAAAATCATTACCACCACTAAATGCCTCTCCGATATTGGCTCCAATATTAGTAAGTACAGTTTTCAACGAAGTCTTCGACCACGTTACTAAGGAAGAAAGGTATTTTGGGAATGCTTTTAAACCTTCGTTCACACCTTTAAAACTTGTTTCGGCGATCAGGCTGGCTTGAGATTCAAGTGTTGGCCACAATGCTTTAACGCCATCGGTTTCCTGTGTCAGCTTTCTGGTGAGCATGTCTTGATTGACGGATAATATGCCATCATTATATGTAACATAATTTTTACCCTCTAGGTCTCGTAAATCTTCTAGAAGTAAATTGTATTCTTCTTGCGAATCTAATTTGCTATTACGCTCTAGATCTGCAATTTCGATGACTTTGTTTTTCTTTTCATTCTCTAAATCAATTTGCGATTGCATCAACTCGTTGGAAGCGGTCAATTCTCCTATTTTAGTATCAATAAACGCATCATACTCAGACTCATAGGATGTCAGCGCAGCGTCTAACATGGCATGTTGACCATCAATTGATGAATCTGTGAATAATGTAGATACTTTTAAAAGATCAGGAAACTCTAATGCTAACTTCGCCAACTCAGCCGCAGTCAGTTTGGTACCACCCCTCAGGGTGTCCATAGCGCTGGTTATGCCCGAAAACTTGTCCTCAATTTTGCCAAGTTCATCAGAAAGAGAAGAAAAATCACGCACATCGATGGAACTACTCCAATCAATGCCTAGTTCGTCAACCATTTTTTGTAAATCATCAAAAGTCAGACTGTTTTGGTCTGCTGAAATATTATAGTAAATTTCCAACACGTCATTGATGCCCATATCATTTACATTAAAATCAAATTCATCTTGCAAAAGATTTTTGACATGATCAATAGCCTTGTGTACATCTGGGTTTATGTCTGACATATCTGTCTCAATACCAAATGATGCTTTGATATTCGCTTGGATATTATCATCATATGATTCTATTTCAGACGCAAACGATTCAAGTTGCTCTTGGTACTCTGAAACGCTGAGAGCATTGCCATCCGCATCTGCTCCACTGGTTAACGAGATTCCTAACGCTATGGTATTTTGTAATCCGTCATTGTTTGCAACAAAACTAGTGAAATCGAGGATGTCTTGTTCCATTTGCAAAATGTCGCTCTCAGTGGTATCCGCAGCAATTCTAAAGTTGTTGATATACCCTGTTAGGAACTCTTTTTGGGCACCACTAAACCCTGCATATGAGGTCAATGTTTGTGGGACATACTGTAGCGTCGGATTGAAGGCTTTGGATGCTTCTTCCATTCTGCTATTGTATATACCCACGTTTTTATCGTAGTCATCAGCAATATCGAGAAGGTTGCGAAGGTCTTCTTGTTTAAAATAATCCTTCAGTACCGATTGCTCACTTCTAAGAGATTCTACAATTTCTTCATAATATTCTGATGCAAATCTGTTTGCGTCATCTCCGTACTGGTTCCAGTAACCCTCAGTGAAAAAATCATCAAGATCAAGATTATCTGGATTAAGGGCATCATAAATCGAGCCTTTGTAATTTCCAACCTCTTTTGAAACGTAATCTTGGGAGGCATTTTGAAAAGCCTTCATAAAATCAGATACAGCATTTCCATAAGGCAAAGGATTGGCTTTTTCGTACTCATCCATGGAGGAGACTTCGCCCATGCCCACAGTTTTTAGATTATCACTAGATGCATATTCTAACATTGTGAGACGTTTTTCCTCTTCCATGAGTGCAATGGATTGTTCAAGAAGACCATTTTTGTTGGCAATGGCATTGCCTTCTTTGTTGTAGCCGTCAATTAGGGAAGGGGAGATTCCTAGGATTGTGTTTACAATATCTTCATATCTCTCATAATCATCAGCAGCAAGAGATATATTATTTCCATAATTATCAACACCAGTAGACAATTTTCCAAACTCATCCTCCAGAGCTTTTAATGTGGATAAATCGGAACCTAACTCGTCGAAACTGTTGCTGTAAGAAGTTTTTAGATCCTCTCCGTCTTGGATAATCTCCTCATTTGACTTGTGTAGACCATCCACAAGATTTATGAGTGTTGGAATCAAACTAATTGCAAGCATTGCCCATCCAAATGGATTGGTAAACAATAAAGATTTCATACT
>CAMRAP010000090.1 GCA_947039985.1 uncultured Odoribacter sp. | reverse complement strand
CCATAAATGCCATAGCAAGTAGGCCAGCAGTTATTAGTGCAATGGGCGATCCTTTCATTCCCTTCGGAATTGAAACCAATTCAAGGTGCTCACGGATACCGGCAAAAATAACTAATGCAACACCAAATCCAATGGCTGTCGATGCTGCAAATACCAAAGATTCGATTAAGTTGTAATTTTTTTGAATAACCATGATAGCAACTCCTAATACGGCACAGTTTGTGGTTATTAAAGGTAGAAATACACCTAATGCTTGGTATAGAGAAGGACTTACTTTTTTTAGGATAATTTCAACCATTTGAACTAAGGCTGCAATGATTAAAATAAAAGTAATGGTTTGCATATAGCCAATCCCAAAAGGATCCAGAACCGTTTTTTGAACAATAAAAGTAACCAAAGTGGCTAATATCATAACAAAAGTTACAGCACTAGTCATGCCTAAAGCTGTTGTGACGTTTTTAGATACTCCAAGGAATGGACAAATACCTAAGAACTGTGCCAGTACGATGTTATTAACAAATACTGCTGCGATAAATATCAATACATATTCCATATTAATTTGTATTTCTAATTTTGTTAACAATAGCAATTAAATAGCCTAGTGCAATAAAAGCACCTGGGGCAAGAACAAAAATCAACATACCATAATTTTCATTGAAAATAATGAAGTTAAAAGCTTTTCCACTTCCAAGTAGCTCACGTATAACACCTAAAATAGTTAGGGCAAGTGTGAATCCTAAGCCCATTCCCACGCCGTCTAGTACAGAAAGTAGTGCTTTGTTTTTTGATGCGAATGATTCAGCACGTCCCAAAACAATACAGTTGACAACAATCAGAGGAATAAATAATCCTAATGATTCGTGAAGTGCAGGTAGATAAGCTGCCATAGACATATCTACAACAGTCACAAAGGCTGCGATAATAACGATGAAAGCTGGGATACGAATTTTATCTGGTATGATATTGGCAACCAATGAAATGACCAGATTCGCCATCACGAGTACGAAAGTTGTAGCCAGTCCCATCCCCATTCCGTTGATGGCAGAAGTAGTTACTCCCAAAGTAGGACACATACCCAACAACAATACAAAAATCGGATTTTCCCGAAATATGCCGTTGGTTAAGACTTTTAAGTTATTCATATGCTTTAAATTTTTTAATTACTTTGTTCTGTTGCACCTGAATAGCTATCAGAATCTGATAGTCCTGCAGAGGCGCGATTAACTGCATCTAAAAATGCTCTTGAAGAGATTGTTGCAGCCGTTATTGCATCAACTTCTCCACCATCTTTGGATACTTTCAATCCTGCTATTCCCGGTATTTTTCCAATGATATTTCCTCGTCCATCTTTGGTAAACCATAGATCCATCTTGCTTCCTAAACCTGGAGTCTCTTTGTGTTCTAATACGGAATAGTTAGAAATACTACCATCTGGCTTAAATCCAACCATAATGGATATATACCCACTGAATCCTTTATTGGTATATGTTTTTACGGCAGTTCCTACTAATTCACCATCTTTTTTTGCTGGATAAAATTCCAACTCATTTCCATCAGTAGTTTCTATTTTCCAAACGTCAGCACTAGGTGTATTATCAAATTCTCCTGGAATCACTAGGCGGATAGCATTCTCTTGCTTTGCTTTTTTTGCATTGGCAATAGGTTCTGCTGTAAGTGTATATACATATCCCACTGCTGCAGAAGCAATCAGGGTGACAGCAAATAAAACCATCACCATATTTATAAAGTTAGACTCTAATTTCTTTTCCATAGTTGTTTTATTTATGCAAATCTTGTCGGTTTACAATATCTATTGATTAATGGAGTGAATGCATTCATAATTAGTATAGCAAAAGACATACCTTCTGGGTAAGCACCAAATACACGTATTACAACGGTTAGGATTCCTATACCCACTCCAAAGATGATCATTCCTTTTTGACTCATTGGTGAGGTGACATAATCAGTTGCCATGAAGATCGCTCCTAGCATCATTCCTCCTGATAGAAGGTGGAAAAAGGGATCAACAAACTGGTCTGGGTTACTCAGGTGTAGTATACCAGCAAATACTATTACTGTTGCAAAAATGCTTACGGGGATATGCCAAGTGATGATTTTTCGGAATAACATATAGCAGAAGCCAATCAATATGGCAATGGCTGACCCTTCTCCAAGACTACCCCCAATATTACCCAGTAGCATACTTCGATAGCCTATAAATGTTTCGGAAGTTAAGAAATCGCTGACTGATTGTCCTGTGTGTAGTGCTTCTTTTAATAGGGCTAGTGGAGTTGCCCCAGTTTGTGCATCTATGTATGCAGTGGAGATTCCTTCTACTAATGGCCAAGTAGTCATTTGTACAGGGAATGAGATTAATAAAAATACACGTCCAACTAAGGCAGGGTTAAAGATATTACATCCTAGTCCTCCAAAGCTCATCTTTCCAATTCCAATAGCAACTAGAGCGCCAATGATAATAATCCAAACAGGAAGATTGGAGGGGACATTGAATGCTAATAGTAGACCTGTAATGATGGCAGATCCGTCAAAGATACTTGCTCGTTTTTTTAGTAAAAATGTTTGAATCATATATTCAAAAAATAGGCAAGATAGTACAGCTGTTAAGCTTACAATAATTGCCCCTATACCGAAAAGCAATATCGAACATAGTAATGCTGGGATAAGTGCAATAAGTACTCCATACATATTTTTTTCAATGGAATCGCCACTGTGAATATGTGGAGATGGAGATATAAATAGTTTGTTCATATTCTTTTGTTATTATTTTCTATTTCTAATCATTGTAGCAGTACGCCCTTTACCTAAGCGGATATAATCAAGTAGGGGACGAGCAGCAGGGCAGGTATAGCTACATGATCCACACTCAATACAGTCCATTACTTTTTCTATTTCTAAGCTTTCTAGCATATTTGTTACCGCCAATTTTTCTAGTAAGTATGGCTCTAATCCCATCGTACAAACAGATACACATTTCCCGCAACGGATGCAATTGCGTGCAGTTTTACGTGCAGCCTCTTTTTCATTGATTATCAGAACTCCACTTGTTCCTTTTGTTATAGGTGAATCAATATTTATCATTGAACGTCCCATCATAGGTCCTCCTCCAATCACTTTGCTTGTATCGTCTGGTAGTCCACCAGCCGCAGCAATCAATTGGGATATTGGTGTTCCAATACGACAAAGGTAGTTCCCTGGACTTTTTACAGACTTGCCAGTAACTGTTACAACGCGTTCAAAGAGAGGTTTATGTTTCATAACAGCCTCATATACGGCAAATGCAGTTCCAATATTTTGAACAACGGCACCAACAGAAATAGGGAGGGCTCCTGAGGCAACAGATCGACCTATTGTTGCTTGGATCAATTGTTTTTCACCTCCTTGTGGATACTGTATTTTTAGAGGGCATATTTCAATTCCTAATACTCTGTTTGCTATTTGTTGAAAGTGCTCTATAGCATCCTCTTTATTATTTTCAATACCAATGATTGCTTTTTTTGCATCAATCGCTTTCATTAGACTTTGTATACCAACAATAATTTCTTCTGCCTTTTCAAGCATAACTTGATGGTCAGAGGTTAAATAAGGTTCGCACTCTACTCCATTTATAATTAAAAATTCTGCTTTATTACCTGGAGGAGGTGTTAATTTAACTTGAGTTGGGAATGTTGCCCCACCCATACCGACAATACCAGCATTCGCAATCGCTTTAATAATCTCTTCTTTCGATAGAGTTATATTAGGTAGAAATTTATTGTTTTTGTCAATTTCAGGTATCCATTCATCCTCTTCAACTTTGATGGTGATAGCTAGCTTTGATAAGCCGCTTGCATCGGTGACATAATCAATGGCTGTAACGGTTCCAGACACTGAACTGTGAATGTTTGCAGATACAAATCCAGCAGCTTGAGCAATAAGTTGACCTGTTTTTACTGTATCTCCTTTTTGAACAACAGGGGTTGCTGGAGCTCCGATGTGTTGGCTAAGCGGGATGACTACCTGTTCAGGAATAGGTAATGCTTTAATTTTCTCGCCTGCTGATAATTTATTTTCACGTGGGTGAATCCCACCGAGTTTGAATGTCTTTAACACAGCGTATAAATTTAATTATTTATTGTTTTTACCTCTTCTTGAGTTTTAAGCTCAGGATTCTCTTCTCTTAGCGCTTCAGTTATTTTTGCTAACTCAGCTTGAATCTCTTCTGTTTTTATGGCATCAGCTTGTTGCTCTTCTGCCTGAAAACTTGGTACAGTTTCGATTTCAGTTACTTGAACAGTTTCGACTTGTTTCTCCTCAATTGTTGAAACTTGTGGGGTTTCAACAACAACTTCTACAGGTTCTTCCACTCGTGTCATTTTTATATCTAACTCCACTTTGGGTGTTTCAATAGCAACTTCTGTAGTTTTTTCCACTGTTTTTGGTGTAGGTGTTGGTTTGGGCATATTCACTTCCACTTTTCGGGCTGGGAAATTCACCTCTTGAATAGCATTCGTAGGGCATGCTGCGACACATTTACGGCATAAACGACATTTTTCAAAGTCGATATAAGCCAAATTATTTTCAAGTGTAATCGCTTCAAATGGGCATTCTTTGACACATTTCCCACATCCAATACAAGCTACTTTGCAACTTTTTCGAGCTACTCCGCCTTTGTCTTTATTTACGCAAGAAACAAAGATACGGCGATCTTTGGGACCTTTTTTGCGTAGTTCAATGATGCTACGAGGACAAGCTTTCACGCAAGCTCCACAAGCCACACATTTTTCGTTTACTACGGGTAATCCTGTGGTGATATCCATATCAATAGCGTCAAAGGTACAAGCAGTAACACAATCTCCGCAACCAAGACATCCATACGCACAAGCGGTATCACCAATATAAAGTGAATGTTGAATGGCGCATGAACGTGCGCCATCATATTGGCTGGTACGTGGACGATTATCGCAGTTACCATTGCATTTGACAACTGCAATTTTTGGTGCTTCTACTTTTATTTCACGACCTAGTGCCTCAGCAATCTTATTCATGGTATCGGCACCTCCTACTGGACAATAGATTCCATCCAGTGTGTCAGATTTTACAGCTGCTTCTGCCAAACTTCGACAGCCAGGATAGCCACAGCCTCCACAGTTTACACTTGGGAGTAGTCCGTCTACAACGTCTATGCGAGGGTCTTCTTCCACTTTAAATTTTTGTGCCACAAAATAAAGTATCACAGCCGATACTACACCGATTGCGCACAATGAAATGATTGTAATAATAATAGTACTCATTATTCTATATTTGTATAATCTTCAATTTTTTCTACTGTAAATGTAATTTTTCGACCAATTTTATTTCTGAATAGGTATATTATAAAGAAATAACTAGCAATCAAAACCAAGCTAAAAATAGCAGCAATTAATTCACTCCCTCCTAACTTATTGAAAAGAAAGATAGCGAAAAGGATCAGTATCGAAGGGATTATGTACGCAACTAAGACTGAAAAAAAAGCATTATTCAAGCTGGCATATATCATTACTTTATCGTCAACTTGAATATTGTTTTTTGAATAGTGCACCGAAATGATTTTTTGTTTCATATCACCCATTCCACACATTCCTTTAGCATGACACCCAGAGCAAGCAGAATGATTATCTATCAGCACCTCTAACGATTGTGTTGATAAACTTTTTACAATTCCTTCGTGCTGTACTCTTTCTTTTGTTGTCATAAAATCTGCTGGAAAAACAGATACAAAGATAACATTAAAAGGTTAAAAGCAAGAGAGGGATGTAATTAAGATAGTTTCTAAATAAGCTAGGCGTTTTAAAAAAGAATTTAGAAGTAAGGACGTGTGAAATATATGAAATTGGTATTTGTTTCTCCATTGATGTATATCTACTCAATAGGTTTAAGCTCTTTTAGAAATTATAGAGATAAAACAGGTCTCTCTTTTAAACTATTGAACAAGAACTCTTTTTGGAGTACAAAAGTAGGTGGTCAATTTTAAATTATAGTTTTAGTGAAACTACCTTTTCAGGTATAGATGATCAAGAAGTAGTGCTTTCATCGCCGAAATTGTTATCTACTTTGTGTCAATCTTATCACTAGTATTGGTTAGCAATTTGACTATTTAAAATTAGCTAAAATATTTATCCCCATATTTTGTAGATTTAGAAAAAGTATGTACATTGCGACCGGTTTTAGGCGAACTAAGACCCGTTTAGATAAATTATAAAAAGATAAATATGTCATTTGTGTTAGTAAATATGTATTGGTGGCGCTTCTTACAACTTCATAGTCGTGAGAAATGGTGTTTATGCGTATAATACAAAGAGATTGTAATATAATTAAAAAAACCTGTCGTTCTTACGACAGGTTTTTTTTGTTTTTAGGCAAGATTCAAACAGTATAATAAAATAATAATAAGATAAAATAAGGCATTATGGAAAACTATTTAGTGGATAAACAAGGTTATTACGGAGATTTTGGAGGAGCGTATATTCCAGAAATATTACATCGTTGTGTAGGAGATCTTCAAGAGAATTATTTAAAAATAATTGAAACAGAGGCGTTTCAAGAGGAGTACAAGCAGTTGTTGAAAGACTATGTTGGTCGACCTTCACCGCTTTATCTTTCTGACAAACTATCTGAGGAGTATGGATGTAAAATATACCTAAAGCGTGAAGATTTAAATCATACTGGTGCACACAAGATTAATAACGCCATCGGTCAGGTGTTGATTGCTCGCAAATTGGGTAAAAAACGAATCATAGCAGAAACAGGGGCAGGGCAACATGGTGTTGCAACGGCTACTGTTTGCGCATTGATGAGCATGGAATGTATTGTTTATATGGGTAAAACAGATGTAGCGCGTCAACAAAGCAATGTAAAGCGCATGAAAATGCTAGGTGCCACCGTTGTTCCTGTTATTTCGGGGAATATGACTCTTAAAGATGCCACCAATGAGGCTATTCGTGACTGGTGTTGTCGTCCCGAAGATACCTTTTATGTGATTGGTTC
>CAMRAP010000089.1 GCA_947039985.1 uncultured Odoribacter sp. | reverse complement strand
GATAGAACAACTTGCCAGGTCTGTTGGTCGCCTAGAAGGAGAATTATCTGTCTTAAAAAAAATGATAATATCCAACAACGAGCAAAAGGATGCAGGGGATGTCGAATGTGTCGATGTCGCAAGATAAACACCGTTATGGTGCCACTGTATTGAAACTATAATCGTATATGTATAAAAAATGGGACTGCATTTGCACAGTCCCATTTTTTTTAATGCTTTATAATTTAAGCCTTTTTGAATTCCTTGAAAACCTTTTTCAGTTCGTCAACATAATCCAATTTTTCCCAAGTAAATAGCTCAACTTCTTTTTCAATAGTTGGCCAATAGTTTGAAGTAAACACTTTTTTCACCGTTTGAGGTGTACGTCCCATATGTCCGTAACTTGCTGATTCTGTGTAAATAGGGTTGCATAGTTTTAAGCGATCTACAATCGCTTTTGGGCGTAGGTCAAAGATCTCATTTATCTTTTCAGATATTTCAACATCACTTAGATCTACTTTTGAAGTACCATATGTGTTCACATATAGACCAACCGGAAGCGCAACTCCAATGGCGTATGAAACTTGTATCAATATCTCTTCGGCAACACCTGCTGCAACCATGTTTTTTGCGATATGGCGAGCGGCATAAGCAGCTGAACGGTCAACCTTTGAAGGGTCTTTACCAGAAAAAGCGCCACCTCCATGTGCTCCTTTTCCACCATAAGTATCTACGATGATTTTACGACCAGTTAATCCTGTATCTCCGTGAGGACCTCCGATAACAAATTTACCTGTAGGATTTACCCAAAAGATCAATTCTTTGTCAAATAAATTTTGTACTCGGCGAGGTAGTTGTGCTTTGACACGTGGTAATAGGATATCAAGAATATCTTTTTTGATCCACTCCACCATGGCTTCGTCAGCTTTTAGTTGAGCCTCTACTGTTTCATCTGTAGGCTTGATGAAATCATCATGCTGAGTTGAAATTACAATGGTATGGATGCGTGCTGGTTTCCCATTATCGCCATATTCAACGGTTACTTGTGATTTTGAATCTGGGCGCAGATATTTCATTAACTGACACTCTTTTCTTATTTTTGCTAATTCAATCAGTAACAGATGTGCCAATTCTAGTGATAGAGGCATATAGTTGTCTGTTTCATTACAAGCATAACCAAACATCATTCCTTGATCGCCAGCTCCTTGCTCCATTGGATCTTCACAAACCACACCCCGATTAATATCAGGTGATTGTTCATGAATTGCCGATAGAACGCCACAGCTATTGCCATCAAACATATATTCGCTCTTCGTGTATCCAATTTCATTGATTACATCACGAGCAATCTGTTGTACGTCGATATAGGTTTGAGTTTTAATCTCACCAGCGATAACTGTTTGACCTGTTGTTACTAATGTTTCACACGCTACTTTTGCGTTTGGGTCAAAGGCTAAAATATGATCAAGAACACTGTCCGAAATCTGGTCAGCTACTTTATCAGGATGTCCTTCCGACACTGATTCTGAAGTAAATAAATATCCCATAATAAATTTAATTTAATACCTAGAGGTAAATTACAATTAAAAATAAGAAAGGTCGTGCTGTTTGAATGTCAGAAGACAATGCGTTTTAGCAATTTTTTTCTGTGGTTGCAATCAGCCAAATCTTTCCACCTTAACGGTGGCAAAGATAATATTTTATTTTAATTTTGCACAAGGAAAAGAATACGTATTTAATTAGATATAACACGATGGCATTTTTATATAACTTGGGTATAGGTGCATACCATTTAGCTGTAAGATTAGCAAGTCCTTTTCATGAAAAGGCTGGTTTATTGAGCAAAGGGCGGAAAGAAGTTTGGGCGAAATTGAAAGAAATTCGTAGAGGAAATGAACGTTTAGTGTGGTTCCATGCAGCTTCTTTGGGCGAATTTGAGCAGGGACGACCATTGATGGAAAAATTAAAACACTTAGAGCCAGAAACTAAAATTTTGCTGACTTTCTTTTCACCTTCGGGTTATGAAATTCGAAAAAATTATGCTGGGGCTGATTATATTCTTTATCTGCCTGCTGATACGAAGCGAAATGCGAAACGATTTGTAGAGGCCTTTCGACCAGATGCGGCTGTGTTTGTTAAATACGAGTTTTGGTTTCATTATCTGAATGAACTCAATAAGCGGGCGATTCCAGTGTATCTAGTCTCTGCTATTTTTCGTAGTGAACAGCCTTTCTTTAAGACTTGGGGAGGTTTACATCGGAAGATGTTAGGCTTTTTTAAATACCTCTATGTTCAAGATGAGCAGTCTGTAAATCTATTGGCATCCATTGGTGTGAAAAATGTATTGCTTACGGGGGATACTCGTTTTGATAGAGTCAAACAAATTGCTGATGAGGCGAAGGAAATAGATAAGGTTCGTTTGTTTTGTAATGGGCAGTCTGCCGTTGTTTGCGGTAGTACTTGGCAACCAGATGAAGATATCTTGATGGAGTATATTAATACTTATTCAGGCAAGTATAAATGGATTATTGCACCTCACGAAATAGGGGAGGGGCATATAAAAAACATATTAGAGAAGTGTACTAAAAAAGTAGTTCGCTATACTCAAGCAGGTGATGATTTAGCCGATTACGATGTGTTGATTCTTGATTGTATCGGTCTGCTGTCATCCATCTATCGATATGGAAAGATAGCTTATATTGGTGGAGGATTTGGTGTCAGTATTCATAATACTCTTGAAGCTGCAGTCTATGGTATTCCCGTTATATTTGGGCCTAAATATCAGAAATTTAATGAGGCTGTCAATCTTATTCGCGAAGGTGGAGCATTTAGTATTAATAGTTCAGCAGGACTCTCTGGTGTTTTAGATAGCCTGATCAACTCCCCACTGCTTGCTGAAACAGCCGGTAAACAAGCTTTGACATTTGTGAAAAGTCAGCTTGGGGCAACGGATATTGTATTGAAAGAGTTGAATACGAGGACATAATGATGTTAATTTATTATATAGGAATGGCTGTAACTGCTTTTCAATCTGCTCATTTTAAGGTGAATGGGTGATTAGAGAAATCATACAATGATGTTTCGGCAAATAATGGATTATAATGCTAAACTTAAAAAGAATATCACGACAAGCTAGTATCTATAATACAAAATTATTATGTACATTTGTAACTACTAAATAGTAAGACGAAAGATGGATAATATTATAGAAGAAATTACCGGTAGTGAATACAAATACGGTTTTGTCACAAATATAGAGACCGAGACAATTGCTAAAGGCTTAAACGAGGAGGTTATCCGTACCATTTCAGCTAAAAAAGAGGAGCCAGAATGGTTGTTGGAATATCGTTTAAAGGCTTATCGAAAGTGGTTGACTATGGAGATGCCATGTTGGGCACAGCTAGATATTCCTGAAATTGATTTTCAAGATTTGATATATTATGCTGCACCTAAGCAGCAAGAAGCAAAAGATTGGGAGGATGTAGATCCTGCTTTAAAAGCTACGTTTGATAAATTAGGTATACCTTTAACAGAACAACTTGCATTGGCAGGGGTGGCAGTAGATGCTGTGATGGATAGTGTTTCTGTGAAGACTACTTTTAAAGATGTATTGGCTGAGAAGGGAGTGATATTTTGCTCTTTTTCTGAAGCAGTGAAAGATCATCCAGATTTGGTTCGTAAATATATGGGTTCTGTTGTTCCTTATACAGATAATTATTTTGCAGCCTTAAATACAGCTGTATTTAGTGATGGTTCATTTGTTTATATTCCAAAGGGGGTACGTTGCCCGATGGAATTATCCACCTATTTTAGAATTAATGCACGGGGTACGGGACAGTTTGAACGCACTTTGATCGTGGTTGAGGATGATGGATATGTTAGTTATTTAGAGGGATGTACTGCTCCGCAACGAGATGAAAATCAGTTGCATGCAGCTATCGTAGAAATTGTTGTAGAGAAAAATGCAGAAGTAAAATACAGTACGGTACAGAACTGGTATCCTGGAGATAAAGAGGGGAAAGGTGGTGTTTTCAATTTTGTTACGAAACGAGGAATTTGTCGAGGTGAGAATGCAAAATTGATTTGGGCACAAGTAGAAACAGGTTCTGCCGTGACTTGGAAGTATCCAAGCACCATCTTAAAAGGAGATGGCTCAGTGAGTGAGTTTTACTCCGTCGCAGTAACCAACAATTATCAGCAAGCAGATACAGGTACTAAGATGATACATATTGGTAATAACACCCGTAGTCGTATTGTTTCAAAAGGTATATCTGCTGGATACAGTAGCAACTCGTATCGTGGTAAAGTGAAAGTTGCGAAAGGGTGCCAAAACGCCCGTAATTATTCGCAATGTGATTCTCTCTTGCTAGGCGATAAATGTGGAGCGCACACCTTTCCTTATTTGGAGATAGAAAATTCGACTGCTCAGATAGAGCACGAGGCTACGACTTCAAAAATAGGGGAGGATCAGATCTTTTATTGTAATCAGCGAGGAATATCAACAGAAAATGCTGTTGGATTGATTATTAAAGGATATGCAGGCGATGTATTAAACAAAATGCCAATGGAGTTTGCTGTGGAAGCACAGAAGCTACTACAAATTAGCTTGGAAGGCTCTGTTGGATAATATATTAAAATATAAATACGATAAGATCGTAAATCAAAATATTGTACGATGTTAAAAATAACGAATTTACATGCCTCTGTTGATGGCAAAGAGATATTAAAAGGGATAAACCTAGAGATAAAAGCTGGAGAAGTTCATGCTATAATGGGACCCAATGGGGCAGGGAAAAGTACCTTGTCGTCAGTCTTGGCTGGTCGTGAAAAGTTTCAAGTCAGTCAAGGAGAGATTGAGTTTAATGGGAAAAATCTATTGGAACTTTCAGCAGAAGATCGAGCTCGTGAGGGTATCTTTATGAGTTTTCAATATCCAGTAGAAATCCCAGGTGTTAGCACGGTGAATTTCTTAAAAACGGCGATCAATGAAATTCGGAAGTATCATGGTCAATCCTCTTATCCTCCTGGAGATTTTTTAAAAATGATTCGTCAAAAAATGGAATTGGTTGGTATTGATAACAAATTACTGAACAGATCTTTGAATGAGGGATTTTCTGGAGGCGAGAAAAAGAAAAATGAGATATTCCAAATGGCTGTATTAGAGCCTATGTTGGCGATATTGGATGAGACCGATTCTGGTTTAGATATTGATGCATTGCGAGTAGTTGCTAATGGTGTCAATAAACTGAAACGTCCAGAAAATGCGACTATTGTGATTACCCATTATCAGCGGTTGTTAGATTATATCGTACCAGACGTAGTGCATGTATTGTATGATGGACGGATTGTAAAGACTGCGGGTAAGGAATTGGTTGCAGAGCTAGAAGAAAAAGGATACGATTGGATCAAAGAGGAAGTAAATAGAGCATAATTTAGCGCGTTATGATAGGTATAGAAAAAATAAATGCTGATTTTACAAAGCTTTTCAAAGAGGGAAGTGCGCTACTAGAAAAAGGGTGTAGTGCCGTAATGAATGTTTGTCGAAAAGAGGCGATTGAGCAGTTTGTGAAATTAGGTGGAATACCTCATAAACAAGAAAATTATATCTACACAGACCTTTTGCCTGTGTTTGAGAAAGATTATAATGTTGTACTCAAATACATTCGACAAGATGTAGATATAAACGAAGTCTTTCGTTGTGCTGTGACTGATTTGATCACTGATCCTATTTTGACAGTCAATGGTTGGTGGTTTGATAGAAATATATGTTCGGAATTACCCGAAGAGGTGGTGATTTGTAGCTTGAAAGAGGCTAGTTTGAAGTATCCAGATCTATTTTACACCCATTATAATCAGTATGCTTCAAAAGCAAATCAAGATAGTTTGATTGCTTTAAATACAGCCTTTGCTCAGGATGGCGTATTTATATATATTCCTGATGATGTGGTTCTAGAGCGTCCCTTGCAAATCATTAATTTATTGAGAGCAAATGGAGATTTGATGGCATTTCAACGAAATCTGATTGTGTTAGGCAAAAATGCGAAAGCAACTGTTTTGGTATGCGATCATACACTTTCAGAACAAAGCTTTTTGATGAATAATACCACGGAGGTATATTTGGGAGAGAATGCATATATGGATTATTATCAAGTGCAAAACCAACATATGGGGGCTGCTCAAATTAATTCCTTATTTGTTTCGGAGCAAAGAAGTTCTGTTTTTGATAGTAATATCATCTCTTTATACGGTGGTTTTATTCGAAATAATATGTATGTGTCTTTGAATGGAGAGGGTGGAGAGTGTAATTTGTACGGAATGTATATTTTGGATAAAAAGCAGCAGGTGGATAATTATTCCTGTATAGACCATATTGCTCCTCATTGTACGAGTCGGGAACATTTTAAAGGAGTGTTGGATGATATGGGAGTGGCTAATTTTTGTGGATGTGTTCGAGTGCGACCTGATGCACAAAAAACAGAGGCCTACCAAACGAATAATAATTTATTGCTTTCTGATGCGGCACGAATAAATACAAAACCTCAATTAATCATTGATGCAGATGATGTGAAATGTAGTCATGGAGCTACCATTGGGCAGATTGATGAAGAGGCCATGTTTTATTTACGTTCAAGAGGAATTGGTTTGGATGAAGCTCGAATGATGATGACTTTTGGATTTGCACATGATATTATTCAGCATGTCAAACTAGAGCCACTTCGTAAAAAAATTGATAGTTTAGTGGAAAAACGCTTGAGGGGAGAAATATCTAAATGCAACAATTGTATGCTGCAATGCAATAAATAGATGGCGATGATATCGCTATAAATATATAATGACGATCTGAAATGTTTGATGTAGAAAAAGTGAGAGAAGATTTTCCGATCTTGCAAGAGAAAATATATGGAAAGCAGTTGGTCTACTTAGACAGTGGAGCGACAACACAGCGTCCTCTGCAGGTGGTGAATAAAATGCAAGAGTATTATTTAAAATATAACTCCAATGTTCATCGGGGAATCCATTTTTTAAGTAATAAATGTACGGATGCCAATGAGGAGTCGCGTGAAATTGTTCGTGATTTTATCAGATCGGAAGAGCACACGTCTGAACTCCAGTCACTCCGGAGAATCTCGT
>CAMRAP010000088.1 GCA_947039985.1 uncultured Odoribacter sp. | reverse complement strand
GTTAGCGGGCCACGTTTAACAAGCATCCCGCACGCTACGGCAGCGGCAGCCATTCCACAGTACGAACGTGCCAAGGTGCAGACTGAAATGACCCTGTGCACTTTGTTGGGATGCACACCCTACCCTATAAAGATCGATGGTCGGCATTTGGTGAAGGGGGTGAGAGTGCCAATAAGGGTGCCAGCAGGTTTGCCAAGTTCGCTACTGAACCGCCGACCAGATATTCAACAAGCCTATTATCAAGTTGCCTCATCAACTGCCCAAGTCGGTACATCGATAGCTAATCGTTATCCTTCGATTGTCTTGACTGGCAAGGGGGGATTGCTTTCTTCTACACTAAAAGGATTGTTCCAAGGCAATCCGTTTGGCTGGTCGGCATCCCTATCTATATCAGAACCCATTTTTGGGTTTGGGAAGAATAAACGAGCGGTGGAGCTTGCCAAGGAGAAAAATAAACAAGCCTTGCTCAATTATGAACAAAGTGTCATTATTGCACTCAGCGAAGTGGAAAGCACGCTGGCAGGGGTGGCAACTTATGACTTGCAGATGGAACATTATTGGGAGTTATTGCAAGCAACACAAACAACGCAAGTGCTAACACTGGAGCTTTATCGCAATGGATCTAATACTTATTTGGATGTTCTGGATGCCGAACGAGAGCTGTTCTCTACACAAATTAATTTCCTTGAGGTGATGGCGGCACAGTTGGCGGAGTATGTGTCGCTTTATAAGGCGCTCGGGGGAGGATGGTAGATGCGTGGACTTGTGAATTACACGATTGTGGATTAATGCCTTCGGCGAAAAGCTTTAAAAAGCTTGACCAAACTTTATATGGTTAGTCTTTGCGCTACTGTCAGCGAAAGTGGAGAATATTTATGCGTGTGCGGCTCGCACAAAAAAACACGCTCTGCTTGTAGTGTTTGCAGAACGTGTTCATATCTCTTTGATTGTTGTATCTAGGCCTAATCTTCCAAGACTTTCACCCAACCAAATTTATCAGCCTCATCACCATATTGGATAGCTCGCAAGCGGTTATACAATTTTGTACACCATTCACCTGCAACTTCTGGATTACCAAACTGGATGCTTACATTGTTCTCCAGGTCGTCAATCTGTCCGATGGGACTTATCACGGCAGCAGTACCACAAGCACCAGCCTCCTCGAACGTGCTCAACTCTTCGACAGGAATCAAACGACGCTCCACTTTCAAGCCCATATCTTTTGCTATCTCCATCAAACTATTGTTGGTGATAGACGGTAGGATGGTGTGTGAAAATGGCGTGACATACGTTCCGTCCTTGATTCCAAAGAAATTGGCAGGACCACATTCATCGATATATTTCTTCTCCTTAGAATCTAAAAAGATAGCAGTTGAGTAGCCTTTTTGGTGCGCAATTTCACCAGAACGCATTCCAGCAGCATAGTTTCCGCCCACCTTAATATGTCCCGTTCCATTAGGTGCAGCACGGTCGAAATAAGGCTCCAACATCACTTTCGTTGGCTTGAATCCCTCCTTGAAGTAAGGACCAACCGGCGACACAAACACAACAAACATATACTCTTTAGCGGGCGAGACACCAATCTGTGCCCCTACGCCAATCAAAAAAGGACGGATATACAGACTCGCGCCCGATTCATAAGGCGGTACAAACTCTTTATTCAGTTCCACCACTTTGACAATAGCCTCCGTAAATAATTCAACGGATGGAGCCTGCATCATAATGTAATCAGCCGTGTCGATCATTCGCTGCGCATTCTCCTCGCAACGGAAAAGGCGAATCTTGTCGTCTTTCCCACGAAACGCCTTCAATCCCTCGAAAGCCTCTTGTCCATAATGCAAACACGTTGAGCCCATGTGGATGTTCAACATCTCAGAATCGCTTACTTCGAGAGCGCTCCACTGCCCATCTTTATAGTAACATCGCACGTTGTAATGCGTTTTCGTATATCCAAAAGACAATGTACTCCAGTCTATCTTTTCCATAGTTCCTGCTTTTTATTTGATGATAGTCATCTCATTAATTAAGTTCTTAGCACCCGCATGCTTATCTATAATCCACAACATATAACGAGCATCCAAGTTGATACAACGCTGTAAGTTTTCTTCAAAATCAATATCGCCCGACATCGCTTCTGAATTACCGTCGAAAGCAGTACCGATTAAATGACCCTTTGCGTTAATCACGGCAGAACCGCTATTTCCACCCGTGATGTCGTTATCGGTGATAAAGTTTACGTGGATATCATCAACACCATAAGGAGCAAAATCTTTCTTCGCATGTAGTTCCTTGAGCTTATCATCCATCTCAAATTCACCACCATCAGCACCCTCTTTTGCAATGACTCCACTTAAGGTTGTATAGTAGTCATAAAACACAGCATCTCTAGGCTCGTAGCTGCCCACCTTGCCATAAGTCAAACGAAGCGTAGAATTAGCATCCGCTCCCCACGCTTTCGCAGGATTCATTTCCATCAAACCACGCACGAATAAACGCTTCTCTTTTGCCAATTTCTCACCAATCTCTTTGGTTGGAGCAGATACCGTTTTCATCATATCAAAGAATGACTTTCCAGCGATATACGCCAAATCCTTTTCTAATTTCTTAGCACTAGGCTTTTCTACGAAAGCAGTAAAAGCAGATTCGCTCATGAATACAGACTTCGCCTTTAATTCAGAAGCAAACGCCTCGTAATCACCCTTGTATTTCGTGTTAATCAGCTCTATTATTTCGGGATGTAATTCAACAGCTACATTCTCATTAAACACCTCAAACAATTGTGCAAACAGTTGTGCATCGACATCGGTATTAAAGTCTTTATAGAACTTCTCTCCCATCTCCTGCAATTGTTTTTTCAACTTTGCCTTATCCTCCGAACTGGTTTCCTTGTCGCAAAGTTTTGTGATCAAATCACCAGCACGAGAAGCAAAGGTATGAGCCTCTGGACCTCCCAATGCCTCAAACAAATAAGTTCTTGTCATTTCATAAGCTTTCATCTTTGCATACTCCGCTTTAAGCGTAGACAATACATCGCCATACTCCGCTTTTCGTTTAGCATCAGCATTCACCCAGTCTGCAAATTGCTTCTCGACAATCTCCTTATTACCCTTTGTATTCAACTGTTTCAAGGCCTTGTTTTGCTCAAACGAGTATTTCCAATAATTCGAACATCCGGCATATTTAGAAGCATATTGAATACGAGTCTTTTGGTCTTTTGCCATTGCCGCACGCATCACATCTAACTTCACGGTGCGCACTTTATAACGAATGTCATTCGTTGCATCCATCGTATTCTCCAAGCCATAGCTCGTTAAATAACGGTCGGTCGAACCAGGGAAACCCATAATCATGGCAAAATCACCCTCTTTTACCCCTTCCGTAGAAACAGGTAAATGGTGCTTAGGCTTTAAAGGTACATTCTCTTTGGCATACTCCGCAGGCGTTCCATCGGGAGCAGCGTATATACGATACAGAGCAAAGTCTGCCGTGTGACGAGGCCACATCCAGTTGTCAGTGTCACCACCAAATTTACCCATACTTTGAGGTGGAGCACCCACTAAACGAACATCTTTGTATATCGTGTACAGAAACAGATAATATTGATTGCCTTCAAACATCGACTGCACTTGTCCACTCAGCTTTGTATCTTTCTCTGCCTCTTTCACTATCACCTTAGAAATACTATCAATAACAGTGCGTCTCTCTTTTCCACTCATCTCATCATTCAACAAGGCATTCACTCGCTCAGATACATCTTCCATGCGGTCTAAGATTGAAGCCGTAATCCCTGGATTGGTCAACTCATCTTCCAATTTGTATGCCCAAAAACCATCCTTCAAATAGTCGTGCTCAACAGATGAATGCGACTGTATTGAACCAAAAGCACAGTGATGATTTGTCACCAAAAGACCCTTCGAAGAAACAATCTCCGCCGAACAAAAATGACGAAAAGGAGCACCTAAACGACCTAAACCAACGATAGCATCTTTTACACTAGATTTGTTTATGTCATATATCTCTTCAGCAGTCAACTTCAATCCCATTTCCTGCATTTTACCTATATTCTGCTGTCTTAGCTTAGACAACAACCACATTCCTTCGTCAGCTCTAACAGAGGATATTGCCAGCAGAGCGATTACGATAATCAATAACTTTTTCATTTGCGTATTTTATTGTAATTTAAAAAATTAAGCGCGAAGATACAACTTAATCAAATATCTCCCTATCAAATCAATGAGAAATAGCGAATGAATAAATAAAAACCTATCTTTGCATTTCGAAAATAATACCACCATGAATACAGCAAAACAAAACATCAGGGAGATTTCCCTACAAGATATAAGTTCATTTTTAAAAGAGAACGGCAAAAAAGCCTTTCGAGCAAAACAAATCTGGCAATGGATTTGGCAAAGAGGTGTTTCAGACTTTAATGATATGACCAATCTCTCTAAAAATACACGCGACCTGCTAGAAAGTTCTTTTTATTTCGACAGTCTGACGCTTCACCAAGTACAGGTTGCTTCGGACGGAACAAAAAAGACAGCATGGGAATTACACGATGGAGAAATAATCGAAAGCGTGCTTATCCCTGGTATTCAAAAATTTACCGTTTGCGTCTCATCGCAAGTAGGATGTAAACTAGGATGTAAATTCTGTGCAACAGCTAAAATAGGATTTAAACGCAATTTGAGTGTTGGCGAAATATTTGAACAAGTCATCGCTGCCAAAAAAGAGGCTGAAGAGCAAGGTCAAACGCTCTCCAATATTGTATTTATGGGCATGGGCGAACCTTTGCTGAATTATGATAATGTACTTGCTGCTATTGAACATTTGACTTCACCAGAAGAGTTAGCCATGTCGCCTTATCGAATCACGGTGTCTACCGCAGGTATACCTGATAAAATCGAACAATTAGCAGACGATAATGTCCGATTTAATTTAGCCATATCGCTTCACTCCGCAAAAGATGTTACGCGCACATCCTTAATGCCCGTGAATAATGCTTATCCATTAAAAGATCTAGCTGAAAGTTTAAAGTATTTTGTTGAAAAAACAGGCACACGACCAACCTTTGAATATCTCCTAATGAAGGATGTCAACGACCGCTTAGATGATGCAAAGGCTTTAGCTAATTATTGTCGCCAATTCCCTGTAAAGATCAATATCATAGAGTATAATAATGTGAAAGACTCTGGATTCTTTCACAGCCCACCAACCCATAGAGAAGAATTTGTTCAGTTTCTAGAAAGCTGCAATATGGTGGTCAATGTTCGCCGTAGTAAAGGGAAAGATATAGACGCTGCTTGTGGACAATTGGCAGGGAAAATTTAACAAATGCTGATATGCCAACTGAAAAAAACACATCACTACCAGGCCTAAAAGAAAAACGCTACCAACAAAAGAAAAATATAATTGGCGATCTCTATCGAGCAGGTGAATTATCAAAACCTGAAATTTGTCGCCTAACCAATATGACCACCCCAACCATCAGTAAAATCATTGAAGAACTAATAAAAGAGGGTTGGGTGATAGACAAAGGTCCTGGTCTATCTATCGGCGGAAAACGCCCACATATCTTTTCTCTAAACCCCGACTCTGCCTATATAATGGGAGTTGACATGGGACGTGAGCTTTTAAAAATTGCTATTTTTAATCTACACCGAAGAATCATTGGAGAGATTCAAATCTTCCCATCGCTTTTAGAGAAAACGAAAGATAATAATGTACTTATAAATGACTTAAAACTAAAGATTGAGAAAAGTCTTATCGATCTAAAAATACCAAGAGCTAAAATTAAAGTAGCCGGATTTTCTTTCCCCGGACTGCTGGATAATGATGGAAACTCATTCACCTACCTGAACTTTAAAGACACCAATATTCGGGCAGTCCTTGAAAACATGCTAAACATACCCATATTTCTGGACAACGACTCTAGTATTATGGCAATGGCAGAGCATTCATTTGGAATTGCTAAAGATGCACAACATGCCTTATGTGTCAATGTCAATGAATGTATTGGACTTGGAATGATACTCAATTCACGTCCATATAATGGCTACAAAGGAATGGCTGGAGAATTCGGTCATATCCGAATCACAGACCAAGAGCAACTTTGCTATTGCGGTAAAACAGGATGCTTGGAAACAATAGCCTCCGGTAGAGCAATCATAAAAGCAGCACAAACTGCCATTGAAAAAGGTAAAATCACTGCGCTTAGCTCGAAAGAACTACTCACATTTACAGATATTATTAAGGCAGCCAACAAAGACGACATATTTGCCATAGAACTACTACAAAAAGCAGGAAGTAAAATAGGAGAAGCACTAGCCAGCCTCATCCATCTCTTCAATCCAGAATTGATTGTAATTGGAGGTGAGATTACAGCTGCACACAATATCATCATCCCTGCTATACAACAAGCCATTGACAAGTATACCATTACACGACTGAAAAATCATTGCGTAATTAAAATTAGTCCTTTGTCTGATCATGCTTGTATATTAGGTACTCTCAGCTTAGTTATGGAGCATCTACACTATGATTCAAACAGTAGTTTTTCCCTATATTAAAACAGATATAGACCTCTTTATTATTCTTTCTTAAAATATTTACAAACTTATAGTATGCTGAGATTTTTTAGTATATTTGTATCGAAGAATAAAGGATAGAAAGAGAGACTTAGAAACTATACTTGGTCTACATAAAGTGCTGATTTGTTTTACTATACATTTGAAATTTTAGAATAATAAATATATTAATAAATTTAATTTTGCTATCCTAGATTTAAGAGATCGGATTACAAATAAGACTTAATTATATGATTACAAAAAACTACATCCCACAAGGTGAAGGGGCTGGAAGATTCGAAAAAGTTCCTGTACAAATTTACGAGAATCCTGCTGAAGCAATAAAAGCAGCAGCACAGGAAATTGCAGATTTAATTCGTGCAAAAGCAGCAAAAAATGAAATGTGTGTCTTAGGACTTGCAACAGGTTCTTCTCCTATCAAACTTTACCAAGAGTTGGTGAGAATGCATAAAACAGAAGGTTTATCTTTTAAGAATGTGATGACATTCAACCTAGATGAATATCTACCAATGCCTAAAGAATCAAATCAGAGC
>CAMRAP010000087.1 GCA_947039985.1 uncultured Odoribacter sp. | reverse complement strand
CATTTTTTTTTATTATTATTAGCTATGACGCATATATATTACAAAAAGTTACAATGGTGTACATTCTTATAAATCATCTTTGCAACAAGTATCAAATCAAGGCATGCTATTGTATCTGTTACAAATATAGTGTTTTTGTTATATGATAATTGAAAGAACAAAGAATAATGCCACTGTATCAAGAAAATAAATCTTGATACAGTGGCATCTAAAAATCTAAATATATTAAAAAAAACAGTTTTAAAAACTCCTCTTTAAGATCTCTCGGATATTATCAGCTTTACCCATGGTGTAATAATGGATGGCTGAAGCTCCTTTGGCTAGTAAATCTTTACTTTGTGCCGTACACCAGTCGATCCCCACTTGATAGATGGCTTTGTTGTCTTTGCATTTTCGAATTTCGTTCATTAGCTCTTGGGGCAAATCGATGCTGAAAGCTCGGGGAAGCATTTCGATATGAGTTTGTGTGGAGATGGGTTTTAGTCCCGGTATGATGGGGACAGTAATACCTGCTTCTCGGCATTTGTCGACAAACCAGAAAAATTTGCTGTTATCGAAAAACATCTGTGTCACAATATAGTCTGCTCCAGCCTCCACCTTGTTTTTTAAATGCTCAATGTCCATGTCGATATTAGGCGCTTCGTAGTGCTTTTCGGGATAGGCAGCCACTCCAATACAGAAATTGGTCGGTACGGCATTCTTTAGACTCGAATCGTGGTAAACACCTTCATTCATACGATGGATTTGCTCGACTAATTCACTGCTATAACGGTAGCCATCAGTTTCGCAAGTAAAGTTTTTTTGTCCAGGCATAGCATCGCCACGTAGACTAACAATGTTTTGAATGTCTAGGAAGTTTAAATCAATCAAATCGTTTTCTAATTGATATTTGCTTGCTCCTCCACAAATCAAGTGGGGCACAACTTCAACTGGAAAGCGTTTCATAATAGCTGCTGCAATGGCAACCGATCCGGGGCGCTTGGTTAGAATCACCTTTTCGAAAGTGCCATCGCTTTTTTGGCGATACTCCACTTCGTCTCTATGCGATGTGATGTTAATAAAAGGGGGCGCAAACTCCATGAGTGGCTCAATGGAGTTGTATAATTTACTGATGTCGCTTCCCTTTAATGGGGGTACTAATTCAAAAGTTGCAAAAGGTGATTTGCTGGTATTGATGATGTCGATTACTTTAGCCATAATTGTTTTTCTTGATGTCTAGTCTAGGGTTAAATGCCTAGTAATTTTTTACCTTCTTCTAATTGATATCCTCGCTTGCTACAATAGTCTGCCAATTGGTCTTCTCCGATATTTCCAATGCTAAAATAGCGCGCCTCTGGATGAGTAATCAGCAGTCCACAAATGCTCGTTGCAGGTTGGATGGAGTAGGAGCTTGTGAGCGATACACCGATTTTTTCAGTTGCGGATAATAAATCGAATACATCCTTTTTTAATGCATGATCGGGGCAAGCGGAATAGCCAAAGGCTGGACGCAGTAAATGAAGTCCTTCGCTGGTCTGTTCGTGCATCCATTCGGCTAGTGCCTCAGTTAATCGCGCACACAAACTTTCGCGTAGCAAGTGATTGAAGTCGTGACAATCGCAAGCGATTTTAGTGTCCTCCACTTTCAGGGTGAAAAGACCGATGGTGCTTTGTCCGTACTCCTTAGGTGCGATAAAGTCGGCAAGACTTAAATGCTCACTGCCCGCTTTTTGTTGGCGCAACATCGCTAGTCGGTGATTGTTGTCAAGAACAATCTCATCATTCTCTGCATAGGCATTAAAGAAACGAACAAGGATAGAAGCTTCAAACTCTTTGCCGGCAATAGCGGTTCCTAGCATTTCAAGAGCCGCTTGATAGGTCTTGTCTGCTTCTTCGTTTTGGTAGATGATCTCTGGATATTTCCCTTTAAATCCCCAAAAGTGGAAAAAGGGTGTCCAGTCTATTTTATGCATTAGATCTTGTAGGTTTATATTTTTCCCAAGTAGATTATGCTCGCCAAAAGCCTCGATTTGTTGATAGCTCTCTCGACTGAATTGTGGTGCTTTGCTTTGACACTCTGCATAGGGCAAAAGCAACTCTTTTTTGTTGTAATATTGCTGGCGAATCTCCTCTTGTTCCTTCTTTACTTGGCAGATGTAGTTCTCTTCATCCGATAAAAGTCGCTTGATAACACCAGCCGTGCGCGAAGCATCAGCCGATTGAATCACGCAATAGCTATATTTGGGTGCTAGTTTCACGGCTGTATGCACTGCCGAAGTTGTTGCTCCTCCCACTAGCAAGGGGATGTTTAATTGCTCTTTTTCGAGTAGTTCACAAAGATTTTCCATCTCTGCAAGGGAAGGCGTTATGAGTCCGCTGACTCCAATAATATCCGCTTTATGCTCCTTGGCTGCTGCAAGGATGCTTTGATTATCCACCATCACGCCAAGATCAATGACTTCGAAATTATTGCAAGTGAGTATGATGCTAACAATGTTTTTGCCAATGTCGTGCACATCTCCTTTTACGGTGGCTATCACTATCTTATGGCGAGTGGCTTTTCTGCCTCCTGCTTGGTTGAATTTCTCAATCTCAGGTTGAAGTATAGCAATAGCAGCTTTCATGGATCGAGCAGATTTCACCACCTGAGGTAAAAACATCTTGCCTTCGCTAAATAAACTACCTACTTTATCCATGCCCTGCATCAAAGGTTCTTCAATGATTTCTACGGGTGAGGGATAAGTTTTTAAGGCTTCTTCAAGGTCGATTGCTAGGTATTCCGTGTTTCCCTTTATCATTGCATAGGCAAGGCGTTCTTCGAGCGAGCGCTTGCGCCACTCCTCGTCTTTCACGGGTTTGCCATCGCTCGTCTTGTTTCCTTTGATTTCTAGGGCAAGCTCTATCAAGCGTTCTGTTGCGCTTGAATCTTTGTTCAATACAACCTCTTCTACGATTTGTAATAGCTGAGATTTGATCTCATCATACACTTGCAAGAGGGCAGGATTGACAATTGCCATATCCAATCCAGCTTTGATGGCGTGGAAAAGGAATACGGAGTGCATGGCTTCTCGTACGGGATTATTCCCTCTAAAAGAGAATGATAAATTAGATACTCCACCTGAACAGCGAGCGCAGGGGAGGTTTTCTTTGATCCAAGCCACCGCCTTGATAAAGTCTACGGCATAGTTGTTATGTTCCTCTAATCCAGTTCCGATGGCTAAAACGTTGACATCGAAAATAATATCTGCTGGATTGAATTTAGCTTGCTGTGTTAGTAGTTGATAGGCACGTTTGCAAATTTCAATCTTCCGTTCGTAACTAGCTGCCTGCCCCTCTTCGTCGAATGCCATCACAACAACGGCAGCGCCTAAGCGTTGGATTTCACGAGCCTTTTGTAAAAATAGCTCTTCGCCCTCTTTTAAAGAGATTGAATTGACAATGCATTTCCCTTGACTGTTTTTCAATCCACAGAGAATCGTCGCCCAGTCGGAGGAGTCAATCATCAATGCCGCCTTAGCAATGTCAGGGTCGTTACTGATGTAGCGAATAAAAGTGCCCATTTCTGTCGCACTCTCAAGCATGGCATCGTCCATGTTGATATCTATAATAGAAGCGCCATCCTCAATTTGCTTGCGAGCAATTTGCGCTGCTTCTTCGTAGGCTTTCTCATTAATCAATCGGCAAAACTTGGCAGAACCTGCTACATTGGTGCGTTCGCCGACATTGATAAAATTACTGATTGCTTTATCTACCACAATATTGTCTAATCCGCTGACAATGAGTTGTGAGGATTTGCTCGGAATCTGACGGGGCTTGATCTCCTTTAGTGCATTTTTAATGGCACGTATATGTTCTGGTGTCGTTCCACAACATCCACCTGCTACATTGATTAGTCCACTTTCTGCCATCTGTTTTAAACAAGATGCTGTAAAGGCTGGACTCTCATCGTATGCTCCCATCTCATTCGGCAATCCCGCATTGGGGTATATACTTAATGGGCATGGTAGCGATTTGGACAATTGTTCAATAAATGGCAATAGATCTGTTGCACCAAAAGAGCAGTTTAGTCCAAAGCTTAGCAATGGATAGTGTGACACGGCTGTATAAAGTGCTTCTAAAGTTTGTCCTGTTAGTGTACGTCCGCTTTTATCGTTGATGGTGGCAGAAAGCATCACGGGTAAGGATGTCCCTTTTTCTGATTGCACTTTTTCAATGGCATAGAGAACTGCTTTTGCATTGAGTCCGTCGAATACGGTCTCTATCAAAAGTAGATCCACCCCTCCATCCATCAATCCGCTGACTTGTTCGCAATAGGTGTCAACCATCGTATCAAAATCGACAGGTCGATAGGCTGGTTGATTGATGTCTGGGGAAAGGGATAGGGTTTTTGAAGTGGGTCCGATGCTCCCTGCTATCCATATTAGTCGCCCTGCTTGTGCTGCTTTCACCGCTTCTTTCGCTATTTTCGCCCCCTCGTAATTCAGACGATAAACAAGCTTCTCACATTGGTAATCTCCTTGTGAAATAGCATTGGAATTGAATGTATTGGTGGCAATAATATCAGAACCTGCTTCTATATAAGTCGTATGGAGATTCCGAATAATATCGGGCGTTGTAAGATTTAATATATCGTTATTGCCCTTTAAATTGACGGCGTGACTTGTAAATTCACTTCCTCGAAAATCCTTTTCTTTTAAATTCAGGCTTTGAATTTCTGTTCCTAATGCTCCATCAAGGATTAGGATGCGCTGTTTAATTTCTTCTTGTATCATAAAAGTCTGCGGAATATGCTGTTGAGTGTCATTTCTTACGAATCGACTTGACAAAACAAAGGAATAGGAAAAATTCTAAAAATGCAAATGGGTGGATATAAAAATAGTGCGAATATATATTCGCACTGATTTTTTAAACTAAGGATAGCTTGACGTT
This sequence comes from uncultured Odoribacter sp., assembly GCA_947039985.1. Taxonomy (GTDB): domain Bacteria; phylum Bacteroidota; class Bacteroidia; order Bacteroidales; family Marinifilaceae; genus Odoribacter. Next base: position 2,282 of record CAMRAP010000087.1, on the reverse strand, counting down.
AATTAGATGATCTTAAATCCAAATGTAAAGTTAAACGAGCTAGGAGATTTGACCTCATTCGCTATTTTTTTAAATCCTTTTTCGTAATCAATATCTAGCGTTAGTTTCCAAACGTCAATACCAACTCCGACTTTTCCTCGCCAGTTTGTATTGTCTACATCAATTGAAGAACCTAATTCTTTGATGTTTTTAAGTTTACCTATGGATATCTGAGGACCAAGAAATGCGCGTAGCTTAAGGATAGATAAATCTAATACCTGTATACCAAGCATAAGTGGAATATCAAAGGTGTTCATCTCTAAATCGAATGTTGACTTTTTATTGTAGTCAATATAAGCTGTTGTGACTTCACTTTTTTCATGTGAGTAATTTAATGCTGGCTCTAAATAAAATTTACCTAGATTTAAACGCATAAATGCTCCAACCATATAGCCTGATCCTGATTTTAGTTTGGCTTCTCCAAGGTCTTTTAGTTTCATTTTGTTCATGGAATATCCTCCATGTAGACCAATGTTGATTGGCATGTCAGCCATTGCTGTAAATGCAAAAAAGCATACGAATAATGATAGTAGTAGTTTTTTCATGTTTTTTATGTTTAGTTTAATTCTCTTCTTTTAAATTCTGATAAAATAATTCCCGTAGCTACTCCAACGTTTAAAGATTCTGTTGCGAATTCGTTTTGAGTAAAACTCGGTATAGTTAGCTTATAATCGACCTGTTTTTCAATCTCTTCTGAAATGCCACTTCCTTCATTACCCATGATGATAATGCCTTTTGAGGCTAGATTAGAGGAGTAAATATTATCCCCAGCTAAAAACGTGCCAAAAATAGGTATGTTTTCTTTTTTTGCTTTTTCTAATAACTGAGGAAGGTCAACAGAATAGGGTGTCACTCTAAAAATAGCTCCCATGCTGGCTTGTATGCATTTGGGATTGTATGCATCCACGCAATTATTGTCGCAAAATATTTGACGGATACCAAACCAATCAGCAACACGGAGAATCGTTCCTAGGTTACCTGGATCTTGAATTCCATTTAAAGCAATAGACAGAACTTGATTTATTTCTGCTGGTTGAGAAGAGTAATCTGGTGTTTCTACCAAAGCAATAACCTGTGGTGATGATTGAAAATTTGAAATCATGCTAATTTCTCGTTGATTTACTTCAATGAGGTTTACGTTGGTTTGCTCGATTTTGTTTTCTGCAATCCATTCAGGCATAGCTATAATGGAATGAATATTTAGTTTAGAACGAAGAAGTTCCTCCACTAATTTATCGCCTTCTACTTTAAATAGATTATATTTTTCCCTGAATTTCTTTTTTTCAAGGTTTTGGACTATTTTTGTTATCTGTTTGCTGAGCATAATCTTTTTCTGATTGTGCAAAAATAGCAACATTTTTTGATAATTGAAGAATAAAATCTCACATAAGGTATTTTTATTGTTTCTTGCAGTCGTCTGTTATGCTTGCTCACCTACTCGTTACATAGAGAAAGATGAATTTCTTTTGAATAGGGTGAAAGTGAATATTGATGGGATGAATGCAAATGTTTCTGCATTGAAGAAAACGGTTAGGCAGCGGCCCAATACTCGTATTTTGGGAGTTGCACGTTTCCATTTGGGCATTTATAATATGAGCGGAGCCAATGAGGAAAAAGCGCTGAATAAATGGCTGCGTTCTATAGGTGAACCTCCAGTGGTGTATAGTCCTTTTTTGACTTCTCGAAGTATCGCACAGTTAGAGTTATATTTAAGCAATAAAGGATATTATGATGCTATTGTGAGTGATACGGTATGGTTTAAAAAGAAAAAAGCCTACGTTGAATATCGTATTGATCCAGGTGCTCTTACCCGTGTAAAGAACTTTGCTTTTCAAGAAGATAGTAATTCTATGCAGGTTGGCAGTCAAGGCTATCTATCCGTGCATCAGATAGTCAAAAATGATACAGTGCATACTTTGATTCAAGATAATATGCCTTTGGATATAGATATTTTAGAACATGAGCGAGAGCGAGTGTCTAAAATGTTGCGCTCCAATGGTTACTATAATTTTTCTAAAGATTTAATTCAATATTATGCGGATACGTTACAAATAGATGCTCCTCTAGAAGCAAATTTGATGATGATTATAACAAATAGTCTACCTGATAGTATGGCGTATCGAAAATATAAGATCAACAAAATTCGAGTTAATTTAGATTATAATCCTTTGCTAGCGGCAACAGGTGGTGATTCCGTCTATCAGCATTATCAGTATGGTGATTATGATGTGGTGTATAATGGT